>NZ_JACJDO010000119.1:0-395 GCF_014163535.1 Pseudoalteromonas sp. SR45-4 | reverse complement strand
TCCAGTACTATTTATTTTAATAGTAGCGTTTTAATTTATATGTGGGTGATTAGCTCAGTTGGGAGAGCATCGCCCTTACAAGGCGAGGGTCACTGGTTCAAGTCCAGTATCACCCACCACATATAAAACCTATTATTATATAATAGTCGCGTTTTAAAATTTTAATATGAGTCGTTAGCTCAGTTACAAAAAGAGAGCATCACCGCTACTTACAAGTAATGGCGAAGTTTACTGGTTAAAGTCCAGTACTATCTGTATAGGTAGTAGCATGTAATATGGGTCGTTAGCTCAGTTGGGAGAGCATCGCCCTTACAAGGCGAGGGTCACTGGTTCAAGTCCAGTACGACCCACCATTTTTAAAATGGTGTATATTACAAAAATCTAAATGGGTAATT
>NZ_JACJDO010000118.1:0-396 GCF_014163535.1 Pseudoalteromonas sp. SR45-4 | reverse complement strand
GCTGATTTGTACATGCATCGCTGGGAAATAGAAATAGGATATCGAGAAATAAAACAAACAATGTTGCACTCAAACTATATCCTACGCTCAAAAAGGCCGGATATGATAAGGCAAGAATTGTGGGGGGTACTAATTGCCTACAATATTATAAGAATAGCCATGCGTGAGGCAGCAGAGTTACTGGATGTATGGCCAAATCAACTGAGTTTTTCTCATTGTTCAAGACATATCAATGTATTTCTGTTAACTATCCCACTGACAAGTCCGGGAAATTTACCAAAACACTATGAGCATTTATTAGAAACGCTGACGCTATTTCAGTTACCAACAAGGCGTCATGAGCGCAGCTTTCCACGATGTGTGAAAAAGAAACCATCTAAATATCCCTATAAAAAA
>NZ_JACJDO010000117.1:0-431 GCF_014163535.1 Pseudoalteromonas sp. SR45-4 | reverse complement strand
TTGCGTAAATCCGCCGACTAATACTTTACTTTCACTGCTCATAGAATGGTGGGGCATGATGGATTTGAACCATCGACCAATTGATTAAAAGTCAACTGCTCTACCAACTGAGCTAATGCCCCGCTCTATGCACTTAATTTAATTAAGCTTACGTAAATCCGCCGATTCCAGCCATTCTTAAATATAAAGAATGGTGGGGCATGATGGATTTGAACCATCGACCAATTGATTAAAAGTCAACTGCTCTACCAACTGAGCTAATGCCCCGCTCTGATAACTAACTAGCAAACTTTGCTGTTTAGTTACTTGCGTAAATCCGCCGACTAATACTTTACTTTCACTGCTCATAGAATGGTGGGGCATGATGGATTTGAACCATCGACCAATTGATTAAAAGTCAACTGCTCTACCAACTGAGCTAATGCCCCGCT
>NZ_JACJDO010000116.1:0-461 GCF_014163535.1 Pseudoalteromonas sp. SR45-4 | reverse complement strand
CCTTCGCGTATACAACGCCCGGTTAATTCTACTAGTTCAAGGTAAGATTTAAGCGCAAAGGGTAATCCTTTCGCCATGTGCTTTTTTGATTTACCTGAAAAGCGCAGGAGTTGCTTCGGTTGCTTACCCGCAGTGGCACTTTCAATGCGTATTTTTACACTGGTATGGTCTGATGTTTCAGGTGTTGCTGCTGCCTTTGCTCTTATTGGGTTTAAGTCAACATATGCCATACAGGCGATTAATGCGGCTTCATCTAAGAGGGCTTGTGATTTAAAACGTCCCTCCCAAAACCGTCCGGTACAGTTATCTTCTTTATTAGCTCTGCGCGCAATGTCTTCATTTAATAGCCGCATAAACCAACTGATATTAGCTAAGCGTTCTCGGTATTCAATGATTGTTTCATTTAGAAAGAGCCATTCAATTTTACTTAGCTCTTCACCTTGCAGATATTTGTTAGTGAG
>NZ_JACJDO010000115.1:0-463 GCF_014163535.1 Pseudoalteromonas sp. SR45-4 | reverse complement strand
GCAAAAGCTGCTGCCACTGTGCGCTTGTTCTGTAAGTTTTCATCACCTGCTCCGAATTTATCATTGAGCAGGTATTTTTAGATAATCAGAACATCGATGCTAGGTGTGGTTCGCTAGACGCTTACCATTATTCACCCACATTTCACTTTTCTACAGACGTAAAAAAGCCCGAATCGTTAAATTCGGGCTTTCTACAATTTGGAGCCTGGTAATGTCGTAGTGCCCACAGCAGTGGAGAGTCACATAGCAAATGCTACACTATCATCGGTCGTGGTTCGCCTTCGAGCTGTTTCGTTTCACTACTGAGTTCGCATGGGTTTTTGGCTATTTATTAAATTCCAGACGTAAAAAAGCCCGACTATTTCTAGTCGGGCTTTCTACAATTTGGAGCCTGGCAATGTCCTACTTTCACATAGCAAATGCTACACTATCATCGGCGCTGTTTCGTTTCACTACTGAGTTC
>NZ_JACJDO010000114.1:0-477 GCF_014163535.1 Pseudoalteromonas sp. SR45-4 | reverse complement strand
GCAGACGTGTTTGCACATTTCAGTGCAATTTCAGGCGACGGTTTCAAAACTTTAGCTGAAGGCCAACGTGTACAGTTTACTGTTACTCAAGGTCAAAAAGGCCCACAAGCCGAAAACATTGTTTGCATCTAATTGCATAACAATTTAATGGGTTAGCAATAACCCATTTAGAATACTAGTTTGAAAGAAGTTCTGTTTTATTTGTTAGTACCGAGTTGTTTTAGTAATAATCCTACGCGTTATCCTCAAGTTAACTATTTTTTCCGGCTCAATCGCCTCTTTTCAGGCACACTTATATTAATTTTTTAGGATACATATTATGTCTAATACAACTACTGGTTCAGTAAAATGGTTTAACGAAGCAAAAGGTTTTGGCTTTATCGAGCAAGAATCTGGCGCAGACGTGTTTGCACATTTCAGTGCAATTTCAGGCGACGGTTTCAAAACTTTAGCTGAAGGCCAACGTGTACAGTTTAC
>NZ_JACJDO010000113.1:0-503 GCF_014163535.1 Pseudoalteromonas sp. SR45-4 | reverse complement strand
AAAACACTGTACTTTACACCAACACACTCGCTCTTACGCATAAAAAACAGGCGCTTTACGCTCTAGGCCGTTTAAAGTCGGTCATCTATGTATAAATGTTGAGTTTTCACCTTGATGAAACTGATGCTTTTCGCAGGTATACTGACTTTTTACCTATTAAATTAATGCTTTACGCTAATGTCATTTGGTCATTACAAACGGTCATTTATGCAGAATACTGGTATTTCTACATAGTTATAATGGTGCTTTACGCTATAACTCTCATCAGTATCATTGGGCCGATTAAAATCGGTCATCTGTGTATAAATATTGAGTTTCCACCTTGATAATACTGATGCTTTTCGCAGGTACACTGACTATTTACTTATTAAATTAATACTTTACGCTAATGTCATTAGGTCATTGCAAACGGTCATTTATGCAGAATACTGGTATTTCTACATAGTTATATTGGTGCTTTACGCTATAACTCTTATCAGTATCATTAGGCCATTAAAATCGGT
>NZ_JACJDO010000112.1:0-505 GCF_014163535.1 Pseudoalteromonas sp. SR45-4 | reverse complement strand
CCTTTGGTGTTTATCTAAACAAACATTGCTAGGCTTAAAAGCATCCTTAATTTTTAAAATCCCTCTGCTTATTCAAATAACGCGTATTAAACTGCTTTTTTATTCATTTTTAGGCATGCGAAATACTGTGCTTTCACAGTGAAAGGGAATTACGGAGAGTTTTTGAAGTGAAATTTTAAGCCAGTAGCTTTTCGCAGTTACTAATGTTGGCGCGCCGCTTTCTGTTTAGGTGTTCGCAGTATCCTTCGTGCGACGCTGGGCGACCTACTGCGCCATGAAATACGCGACTAAATTGTGTGGTGAGTTTTAGCCAGTTTTCGGGGGTAATGTTGACTCTTTGTAACAGGGGTAAAGTGGTACTCTCAATATGGCCTTTCTTGCCTTCGCGTATACAACGCCCGGTTAATTCTACTAGTTCAAGGTAAGATTTAAGCGCAAAGGGTAATCCTTTCGCCATGTGCTTTTTTGATTTACCTGAAAAGCGCAGGAGTTGCTTCGGTTGCTT
>NZ_JACJDO010000111.1:0-623 GCF_014163535.1 Pseudoalteromonas sp. SR45-4 | reverse complement strand
ACACTCACATACTGGGTGCAGAATGGATTGCACAATGCAGTGGATTAACAGTAAAAGAATTACATCAAAAAATTAATGAGCATAAGGATTTAAAGGAACTTGATAATATACTGATGCACGCGAGTGCAACGATAGAAAAAACTGAGGGTTCAGTTTGTGAGGCCTACGCTACCTCTTGCTATAAATTTTGCCCAGGAAGCTATCGTAAAATTACAGCTGGCATGGATGACGATATAATTATCCGACTGACAGATGATTTTATTGCACAAACATACAGCCAAATCTATGACGATGTATTTAGACTGACTAGCGTGTCAGGTGAACTCTACATTCTAACTCATACTACTGAAGATACTCACGTTATACATATCAGCTCAGACTGGGAGTATTTCTCTAGCACAAAAGATATTTTATTAGAAAAATCGATTCCAGTAATTAATTTTAGTGACCTAACCCTAGATCAACATAGTGGGTTAGCCCCGATTTTAGATAGTCTTAATTCAGTTAGTGATGCCAAAGCATACTATGTTTTAATAAAAGAATTGCATGAATTTTGTGAGATATTCAAAGGCAATTTTGACTGATAATTTTATAATAATTAGGAATAGCTTTTCATAGACTGG
>NZ_JACJDO010000110.1:0-628 GCF_014163535.1 Pseudoalteromonas sp. SR45-4 | reverse complement strand
CGGAGTGATTCATGACTGGGGTGAAGTCGTAACAAGGTAGCCCTAGGGGAACCTGGGGCTGGATCACCTCCTTATACGATTTAGAACTTATTTGTTCGTAGTGTCCACACAGATGATTGTTAATTGTAAAGAGAACAACACTTATTGTTTGGGTCTGTAGCTCAGCTGGTTAGAGCGCACCCCTGATAAGGGTGAGGTCGGTAGTTCAAATCTACTCAGACCCACCACTTTACTCCCATACATCGTTATGGAATATCTCGTTTAGTAAACTAAACGTCGATTTCCCACGCCTTGTCTGGAAGCGAAGTCGGTATACAAACAGTAAGACCAGCATATGTGGGGCTATAGCTCAGCTGGGAGAGCGCCTGCCTTGCACGCAGGAGGTCAGCAGTTCGATCCTGCTTAGCTCCACCACTTTACTTCTTAAAAATAAATATTCTTTATCGGGTCATAAACGACCTGAGAATGAAGTGTGTTTAATTTTGAGAAGTTTTTATTTCTCTTGCTCTTTAAAAATTTGGAAAAGCTGATAATAAAATTCTGATAGATACTTTGTATTTATCAAGAGTTTTCAAAAGTAAAAAAAAGAATGGTAGCAGTACCATTCAGTGCCATTTAGTTAACTCTT
>NZ_JACJDO010000010.1:0-98187 GCF_014163535.1 Pseudoalteromonas sp. SR45-4 | reverse complement strand
AAACAAAATACTAATACTAATACTAATACTAATACTAATACTGAATTTACTTTATTAAGCCACTGTACCGAAACTACCGCCTTACCAAAAGCTGCGAGTGTTTGGCAAAATATTTTTAGCGATATTGGCTTAACATTAAAAACAACCAGTACTGGTTGTTGCGGCATGGCGGGTACTTATGGTCATGAAGCACAAAACCAAAACAACTCGCGCGCACTATACGAAATGAGTTGGAAACCTATTGTAGATAAAAATAAACCCGAGCAACTGTTATCAACAGGATTTTCTTGTCGTAGCCAAGTTAAACGATATGAAAAATTTAAACCTAAACATCCAATTGAGTTACTTGCACACCTACTTAGCAATTAAACTTTATTAGGCTGATTAAAAAATGCGTAACTTTATAAATAAAATTACGCATTTTTACTTTTTACTTTTTACTTTTTAGCAAAACTATCTGCAATTGGCTTAGTAGTTATACCATGAATAAATACACTAAATAAAATAGTGGTCATAGCAATAGTTGCAATCTGATATTTATTTTCTATTTGAGTATCAATTACCATTAACGTAAATACTATCGATGCGAGTCCTCTTGGTCCAAACCAAGCAAAAGTAAATCGCTCTTTTATATTCAGTGCAGTAAATTGCAGTGACAACATAACCGGAATTATTCTGATCAAAGTTGCACTAAGTAAAGCATAAATGATTATTTCAAAACTGAGTTTTGGTAAAACCAAATAGGCACTTACAAAACCAAATAAACACCAAATTAATAATGCAGCAAAATCGGCTATGTGCTCTGAGTCTTCAACAATTTCACAACGTATCGATTCTGGAGAAAACCGGTCAAACAATAAACCTGCTACAAACACGGCAATAAAACCACTACTATGAAAATACTGTGTAATAGAAAATATCGCCATTGCAAAACCTACCAGCAAAAAAGGACTGGTTTTTTGTGCAAAATAATGGCGTTGCATAGCAAAGTTTAAAGTAGGAATAAATATCGCAACACTCGCAATTGCAATTAATAGCGCTATACCAAGTTCCCGAGTAAAAATAATCATAGTTTGTGAAGCTGTGATCCCAAGCTCGGGGTTATTAGCTAATAACAAAAAAATTAAAAATACAGGTACACATAAACCATCATTTAAACCACTTTCAGTATTTATTCCTTCGCGGATATTTTCGGGCACTTGTGTACTTTCTAATAGTCCTTTACTGAGTGCTGCATCGGTTGGTGTTAAAATAATTGCTAATAATGCAGCTTGAATAAGTGTTAACTCTGCAAATAAAAATAATGCAGTACCAATACCTAACAACAAGGTAAGGGGTAGGGCAACAAATAATAATAAACTTGGGTACTGATAACTATGTTTTAAAACGCTTAGTTTTGTTTTTGTAGCGTCGGTAAATAAAAACAAACTTAAAGTTAATTCAATTAAAGGTAATATATAAGCTCCACCATTTTTTAATTGTTCAACTTCCTCAGATATAAACCAGGCAAGTGCTATTCCTCCAATCACAAAAAACATTGGGCCAGTGATTTCGGTTCTTTCTAATTGCCGGATTGTTAATGAATAAATTAAAAACAAACTGCCAATAAAAGTAATAACTAAATATTCCATTATATTTTCCTTTTTAAACCAGATTTTGCACGTTCTTTTATATTTGTTTGAATATAAATTTGGTCTGTAGTTGCTATTTTTGCGTGTCCTAAATCTTCAGATAAATGTTTGAGTGGTCGTGTTTGCGCATCGTGTGTTGCACCTGTATGTCTAAGCCAATGTGCGGTTGCTGCTTCAAGTTGTTCAGAGTCATCTTTAAAACCATCATCAAGTAAAGATTGCTGAGCTAAATCAAAACTTTGTTGTACCAAACGTCGTATTTGCCTAACTGTCATGCCACCTTGGCCACGGATTTTATGCACCAAAGGTTCAGATTCATCAACGCGTGGTAGGGCAGGTAAACCACGATAAAGTCGGTAGCGTTTTAAATATTCAACAAAATCATCGCTTAGAGTTACATCTCGTAATTTATTACCTTTACCCATAATACGCAAAAACCAAAAACCATCATTGTCTTGCCAAAAATGCGACATAACGGGCGACCATTGTGGCCGCTCTGACAATTCGGAGATCCGTAAATATAATCCTTTTAAACATGCAAGAGTAAATAAATTTCTTTCTAGATCAGGTTGTTGCTCACATAAGTCGCGCGTTACCCCAAACACATATTCCCATTGTATATCGCTTAGCGTATCGGGGATCTGTATTTGCGATTGAACCACTAAATAGGGACTATTCTTTTTTACTACAGGCACAAAATTGGCAAAGGTTTTTTCTTCTAAAATAGCAAATTTATAAAATACGTTAAGTGCAGTAAACATTGCCGATAATGTTTGTTGGCTAGCAATTGATTCTTTTTGGATGAAAGGGCGCCAATTTGTATTTAAACGACGAATACCTTGCTCGTCTTTATAACGCCATTGTACTGATGTTGTAGCCCAAGCTTTATCTGGTTCAACAACAAAATCTACATAACCTTCAATATCTTCGCGCTTTAAATCAAATACTGATTTTTCAGCCACTAACCATGCCCATAAATAAAAACGTTCAAGCTCACTTCTAAACCGACTATAGGTTGCTTCCGATTTGCGACCATAAACATATAAAAACTGGTATAAGAAGGTAAGATCTTGTTTTGATTCAGTTACAGTCAAGCCAACTTGCTGTATAAAGGTAGCCAGTTCTGGATATTCTGAATTTAAAGTATTATCTTCAAGATGAGCAATTTGATATCTCAATTGTTTTAACGTATCAACCAAAGCAACTAGCATAGTAATAAAATATTCAATAAAATAATAGACTTATAGATTAACCATAAAGTCCGATACTGTCTAGTATTGGACATAAATAGATTCTATTATTTTGTAATTATATACTTGCTAGTTATAAATGTTATTTAAGGAAAATTCATGAAAAGATTTATTTTGCTAAGTATGGTCGTATTTACACTCGCGCTCACGGGTTGTGCAACAACAGGCAGCGCCTCACCAAGCGAAAAACGTGCATTAGTACATAGCATGGAATCAAATACATTAAGTAAACTTTACGCGATAAAACCAGATGTTAAAAAGCAAATTGCTAACTCTGCAGGTTATGCTGTTTTTGATAATGCCAACGTCAATGTTGTTTTAGCTAGTTTTGGTGGTGGTTATGGTGTTATTAAAAATAACCTAACGGGTAAATCTACATACATGAATATGGGCGAAGCCGGTTTAGGCCTAGGTTTAGGTGTTAAAGACTTTAACGTTGTTATGGTTTTTCATAACCAAGCGGCACTAAACAGATTTATTGAACACGGTTGGGCATTTGGCGGAAACGCAGATGCAGCAGCTAAATATAAAGAAAAAGGCGGTGCATTAGTTGCCGAAGCAATAGCAGACCAAGTTACTGTGTATTCTTTGACCGAAAGCGGCCTTGCACTACAAGCAGTATTAAAAGGTACTAAGTTTTGGGTCGACTCTGAGCTTAATTAACCCCTAAATTACTCTCCTAAAAGCGAGCTGATTTGAATAATCACCCTCGCTTTCTTTTAAATAAGGCAATTTAACATAACATAACTTATGGGCTGTTATTACTATAACGTAATTAATAACGCAAATGCGCCCTCAATCTGTTCGTGGACTCCAGTATCGCTATCTCTCAGCTAAGGAAAATTAATCATGTAAAAAAGCTATTAATTTATACGATTACCCAGAGAGGAATAACTATGACACAACCTTATTATATTTATCGCTTTAATGTTAAAAGCTTTTCGCCCTTTTAACATTAAACTGTGATTGCTTTTTTTAATTGCTTTTTAAAATCATTACATGCATCTTCAAATTCATCTAAATTTCTTTTAAATGATTCGTATATTTTTTTACTCTGATTTTTTTCGTGAAAATATTTACCAACGTCATCTCTTTTACTTAGTACACTTTTAAATTTTTTTGAGCATTCCTCACATAAGTATAGATCTATCAACATCTCTACCGTTTCCAATGCTTTCCCAGCATATTGAGAATTTGGCTCTTTTTTCATAGCTATCATTTCTTCATAAGAAATATGTCTGTGATAATAGGAAACCATATCAAAAGTACGTATATCATATGCTTTTTTCCATATATTAAAATTCTCATATGCTTTTTCAGTTTTTTCATATTTCCTTTTTTTTTCTTCTTGGGAAGCCATTCCTTTTATTGAAGCTTTCATATTCATATGATTCCACCACCCAGAAATAACACCCACAGTAATTGCTACAATTGCTGTTAATGTTCCAGTATAGATTGGCATCATTTCTTTAATTCTGGTTGATTCTTCTACTAGATTTTCCATATTTTCATACAACTATATTTTTCTCTTAATTTTGACACGTAAACTTACACATGCAACTATTAGTTATGTTTGAGGTGTATTTAATATTCAGCTTTTGTAGATCCCTCCTAAACTGCCACAGATGTCCTCAGATTAAAATTTATAATAAAAAAGTGCTTTCAGCCGTTTAATTATTTCGCTTATAATTTATGGATTATTAGCTATTAAATTACTAGTATGACTTTGAATCGAAACTTTCATTATTTAATTTTTCATCAAATGCTTCAGCCAACTTTTCAGTTTCACTAAAAACAGTATTCCAATATTTAATGCGTGTGTCTGCATCTAGATCGGTAAAATCATTTCTATCTGGAATTTTTCCGTAGGGTAAGCCTGCTATAAATTCTTTAGACGGCGTGATCATCACCACGTTATCGTAATTAAGTGGTGACACTTTACGTTTTAAATTTTTATCAAACCACCCTGGTTTTGGGTCGCTATTAAAGTGTGGATATAAAATGAGTCCTGGGTTGTTAATTTTTAAATCAAAGTGGTAGTCAATAATTCCGCCATCGCGATACATGCCAAGCGGTGAACCGGAAATATTTTTAATCCCTTGCATAACTAAAGGTATAGAACCCGATGCAAGTAATGCATCTTTTAAATTATTTTGGGTAAGCGCTATTTTTTGTGTTTTAAAATTATAGCTGTCGGTAATTGATAAGTCGCTTGTTGCTGGGCCAAATATAAAACGCTCATATTGCGATCCTAAATATTTTCGGTTTACTCGATTAAGCATATAACTTTTTGATAAACCCATAAGCTGTAATAATTTATTTTCACTGGCTATAAATCCATTCGATTTTGCCACTATAAAATGTGCTTTAAATACGGGGTTATTTATAATTTCAGCCACGCCGTTATTGCCAAAAACATCTTCAAGCAATGCGCGTGCTTTTATAGTTATTTCACTTGGTGTTGGTTTGTTACTAGAATAGCGAGTTTGCGAATACGATTTTGCTAAACGTTCAATTGCTGCAACCGGATCGTTTTGGGCAAAACACGCTGAGCGAAATGCACCGGCCGATGAGCCAATTAAGTTAAGCGGTTGGCTATGGTTTTTAAAAAACTCACCAAATATATATTTGTCTAAACCAAACAAGGTAAACCATTTTGGCCCGCCGCTGGCACCTAAAAATGAGCTGAATAATTCGGGTTTAAGCCCCTGTTCGTTTATTATTTTTGCAGCAGTTTTACCTGCGTAAATGTTGATCATCTAAAAATTTAGCCTATAAAATCTGTGTTTAATTGCGCTGCTTATTTCTATTTAATGGCATATACTTGTTAATTACTTTGTATATAACCAGGCTAAAAATAGAATAGTTATGCAAAAATAAAAACGATTTTATGCTGCCATAAAACCGTTTATTAATGCTAAAAGTGACTTAATATACGTTAACTAGTCCCAAATGCCGGTTTCGCATTTACCCTGTACTTTTACATCATTTACTTTAAATTCGGGCTCTAAGCCTTTTTCGCGTTGCGTATGATAATCGCGAGTAACCGCTAATATTGTTGGGGTTAGCAATATAATAGCGATAACGTTAACCACTGTCATTAAACCTAAAGCAATATCGGCTAAATCCCATACTTGCTTTAATGTGGCCGACGCGCCCCACAACATCATTGATAAATAAAGCAAAGTATAAATACCACGACCCATTTTGTTATCGAGTTTAAATAAGTGCAAGTTACTTTCTGCGTAAGCATAGTTGGCTACTACAGACGTAAAGGCAAACAAGGTAATAGCGGCTGCTACAAAGTACACACCCCCTTGCGCTAAATGAGCGGTCATGGCGCTTTGCGTTAAACGTATACCTTCCATTTCGCCGCTTATGTCTATATCGGCAAGTAAAATAATAACCGCAGTACAACTACACAATACTATGGTGTCGAAAAACACCCCTAACATTTGAATGTAGCCCTGTGTTACCGGATGATTAGGCAGTGGGCTTGCACTGGCTGAAGCATGTGGCACACTGCCCGCGCCCGCTTCGTTTGAATAAAGGCCACGTTGAATACCATTTTTTATTGCTGCGCCCATCGCGCCTGCACCTGCTTCTTGAAGCCCAAATGCTGATAAGAATATATCTTTAAGCATAGCAGGCACTTGGGTAAAGTTTATTAAGGTAATAATAACTGCAACAAGCACAAACACTATGCCCATTACCGGTACTACGCGCTCAGCAAAGCGGGCGATTGCTTTAAAACCACCCACAATAATAGAGCCGGCTAACACAGTGATCACTAATCCAGAGTAAAAAGTGGGAATTTCGAAGGCAAAATTAAGTGCATCGGTAATGGTGTTGGTTTGCATGGCGCTAAAGGTAAAGCCGTAACCTAAAAATAAGCACAGTGCAAAAGTAATAGCGAAGGCTCGATTGCCTAATCCTTGTTGAATATAATACGCAGGGCCGCCTCTAAACTCGCCTTGGCTGTCGCGCACTTTATATACTTGACCTAATACACTTTCGGCAAAGCCTGTGGCCATGCCTAATATGGCAATAACCCACATCCAAAAAATGGCACCACTGCCACCTAATGATATAGCAACGGCAACACCTGCTAAGTTACCCGTGCCTACCCGCGCACATAAACCAGTACACAGCGCTTGAAATGATGATATGTCGCCTTTTTTACATTTGCTGCTGCCTTTTAGTAAACTAAACATATGTTTAAATTTAATTATTTGAATGGCTTTTAAACGCACCGAAAACCAAATACCAGCAAACAATAAAATGTAAATGAGGACTTGGCCCTCTCCCCATAAAATACCATTTACACTTTTTACTACGGTATCGAACATTGCTAATTCCTTGTTATATTTCTTATTTAAATAGGCACTGCAAGCGACACAAATATACGTTATAAAATAATAAAGGCAGTAACACTGCCTTATACTATTAAATTTTATACATTTACTTTGTTGGTAAATGAATGCCAGCGATCATACACCTTACTGAGCCACCAGCAGATTCAATGGTAGGAATAGGTAAAGGCACCAATTTGGCACTTTTTTCTATTACCTTAATTTGCGCTGCAGTAAGTGCTTTAAAAGCCGTTGCTGATAACGCTAAAATCCGTCCGCTTTTACCCTGTAACTCAATGGCATTGCCGCAAAAGTGATTAATTTGATCGCCCGATAACTCAATGACTTGATGATAGCTTTGCAATAAATGGCTTACTAGCTGCCTGCGCTGTTCGTTTGGCACCATGTCTAAGCCAATCATGGCAAACTCTGTAGCAACACACATTAATACATTGGTATGGTAAACCGCTGTGCCTTGCATATCGTAGGCATTAAAAACCACCGGGGTTAGCTTTAATTGCTCGCATACTGTGTTAACAACTGACTGTGTCGTTCGCTTTGATTCAACCGCATAAGCAAACTTATATTGATGATCAATAACCAGTGAACCAGTGCCTTCCAAGAATGAATTTTCTTTCGCTAAAAGTGAATAATCAGTCACTGAAGACACTTTATATTGATCCGTTAAAAAATCAATAATATCTTTGCGATATTCTGCTCTTCTGCTTTTTGCGTACATTGGATAGGTTAGTATTTCGCCATTTTGGTGAGTAGTAAACCAATTATTAGGAAATACCGAGTCGGGCGTATCTTTATGCTCATCTTCAAAAAGGTGAACGCAGATCCCTTCTTGCTTTAACACTTCAACTGCATTTGTTACTTCGTTATACGCGTGTAAGCTTTGATCAGTTGTTAAACAACTGCGCTGAAATGTGTTATCACGCATAGTTTGCGGGTTAGAGGTAAAATGATGTGGGCGAACCATCACAATACTATTTGGTGCTTGGTTTACCATACTTATGCCACACTCTCTTGCTGCGTATGCTCAGTGATTAAAACCGAAAACAAATTACGCGGATCGGCTTGCTGGGTAATTAAATCAAGCAAACTGTACTGCCCCGTTGCAATGAGCTGATCGCGAATAAATGCCAATGCCGTAAAATCTTCGCTAGCAAAGCCCACACCATCAAAAATAGTAAGTTGTTGCTGACTCTCACGCCCGCAAGCTTGTCCATTAATAACTTGATGAAACTCGGTTACAGCAAAATCAGCCCTCATTTGTTGAATTTCACCTTCAATACGTGTTTGTGGCTCGTACTCTACAAATACAGCGGCGCGTTCCAACAGCTTTGCATCTAACTCTGTTTTACCTGGGCAGTCGCCACCAATGGCATTTATATGCACGCCTTGTGGGATCATCTCGCTGGTTAAAATTGTGGCATTGGTTTTATCCGCAGTGCAGGTTGTTATTATGTGCGCGCCTTTTACAGCCTCTGCAGCACTGTTACAAATAGTGACGTTTAAGCCATAGGCAGTGAGGTTATTAAAGGCTTTTTGCGACGCACTTGGGTCTATATCGTATAAACGAATATGAGTAATACCCAGTACACTTTTAAATGCCAACGCCTGAAACTCAGACTGCGCACCGTTACCAATTAGCGTTAGTGTGGTTGCATTTTCAGGGGCTAAATATTTGGCGACTAATGCTGAAGTGGCTGCAGTTCTTAGTGCGGTAAGTAGGCACATTTCGCTGATCATAACCGGATAACCGCTATCTACATCGGCTAAAATACCAAATGCAGCAACGGTTTGCAGCTCTCTAAAGGTATTTTTAGGATGCCCATTTACATACTTACAGCTAAATAGTTCGCCATCGCTCACTGGCATAAGCTCTATTACGCCCTCTGGTGAATGCGCTGCATAACGCGGGGATTTATCAAACTGCTGCCAACGAGCAAAGTCTGTTTCTAGTCGCTTTGTTAGCTGTTGTAAAACATTTTCTATGCCGAGTTTATTTATAAGCTGTGCCATTGTTTGTACGCTAACAAAAGGAACGCCTTGTTTTGGCTGTGCTATAAAATGCGTCATTAAAACCTCTATAAGTAAGTGTGTGCAATTATTTATAGGCAGTTTATCGCTCTGGTGCGCCAGTTAAAATGGCAATTAGTTATACAAATAGCATTATTTTTTATCATTTTGCTAGGCAGTAATGATTAAATTTAGTATTTTGATCAAAATTTACCTATGGCGTACCCTATGACTCCCTATATTTACGACGTCCTCGACAAAGCATTAATAGCCGAACTTAGAAAAGACGGCCGCGCTTCTATTTCAACCTTAGCCACTACATTAAACGTGTCGCGGGGCACAGTACAAAATAGGTTAGATAGATTACTGTCATCTGGGGCAATTTTAGGTTTTACCGTGCGTGTACATCAGCATATTGAAACTGAAGCAGTTAGAGCAATTATGATGGTAGAAGTGGTAGGTAAGTCAACCTCGCAAGTTATAAAAACGATGCGCGGCATTCCTGAGCTAACTAAATTGCACACTACTAATGGTGCGTGGGATTTAGTAGCCGAAATTCAAGCGGCTAACTTAAGTGAGTTTGATGGGGTGCTTAGGCAAGTAAGAGAGATAAACGGTATTTTAAATAGCGAAACCAGTATTTTGCTTTCGTCTACTTAAAATTAATGCTGGCGTGCACTATATACGCCAGCAAAGGAGTTATTTATTATCTCAATGCAATTGAGTAAATAAGCCCCTTAGTTATAGTTATATTTAGTTATAACAGTACTGCAATGCTTGATGATTATGGCTATGCTCCCAAATTTGCGGATTTTGCTCAGCTAAATATGCGCGCCCTGCCTGTAAACCAAGTTTGTGATCAAAGCGTAAATCGCTATCTGAACTGCCAAGTAATTTGCTATGCAGTTTTTCGGTTGCAAAAATTTGTATAATTTCAACATCTTCCGGTGGGTTTGCAATAAACTCCAACTCTTCTTGGTATGCTTGTTCGTGCTGTAGTAAATAATCTATGGTTTTAGGACAATAGCCTGATGCGCACACAAATGATCTTAGTTTGTTTACCCATGCCGATTGTACTTGAAAGTTAATATCAACCGTGCGGATCACCACTATTTTACGTGCGCCTCGGTTATAGGCTTCACGTACAGGTAAAGGTGCTGCAAGGCCGCCATCTAAATAAAAGTCGGCTACTGCTGGCTCTACTTGCTCTAAGGCAAGCTCGGCTTCGTTAGCTGCTAAAGTGTTCATCCAAGGTGTTAGTTTTACACCTTGCTTATACAAAAATGGTAACGCACTTGATGCTTTTAATAGCTCACGCCATTGCTTGCTCTCGCCTGTAGGCGCTAAAAAGTACGGTTTACGGTCTCGTGAGTTAGTTGCTGTAATAAGCAGTTCACGATCCCCTAAGTTATTTTTGGCTGTTTTAAAATCTAAACTCCGATTCACCTCAGTGGTTTTATCAAAGTACCAGTCTAAGTCCATTATGTGCTTACCAATTAAACCACGGCCTAATTGAAAAAAGTTTTTATTACGCGACAGCCCTCTGATCAAACGCTTTGCATAGCCTTTTTGCCTTGCTAAAAAACTAGTTAAGTTTTGCGAGCCCGCAGAAGTACCAATAAATAAATCAAATGGGTCGTAGTCTTGCTCTAACCACGCATCGAGTACACCGGCTGTAAATATACCTCGCTGTCCGCCACCTTCAGCAATCAGCGCAATTTTTGGCTGCGCTGCTTTATTAACTGAATTAGGGATTACATTATTTAGCGAGTTCACGGTGTACCTTCCTGTAAAAAGTAGAGTTATAGAGTTATAACGTTTTGTGGTTTTAATTATAGCGGGTAAGTTATCACTATAAAATTTGATTAAATCTATTAGTTTAATCGCTTAAAGCGAATACGGTAGGGTAATTTATTTGCTGTTATTTGGGAGTAGCTTAAATGAGCACCCAAAATACAGATTGATGTTGCCTATAAGCAAAACAAGTTTAGATTTCGCTTATAATATAGCAGGCGTAAGGTGTACGCCTGCTTAACTAAATGAAACTTAACGTTTTAATTCCATTAAAATTTCGATAGCTCTATGGCGTTTTTCGCTGTCGTATAAATCGTTGGTAAATATAAATTCATCAACGCCCAGCTCTTTTACTATCATTTCTAACTTGTGTCTTATACTTACATGCCCGCCTATTACACTTAAACTTAAAAAGTTTTCCACTTGTGCACGCTCTTGCTCGCTCCATAGGCCGTCCATAGAGTCAACAGGTGG
Source organism: Pseudoalteromonas sp. SR45-4 (assembly GCF_014163535.1). NCBI lineage: Bacteria > Pseudomonadati > Pseudomonadota > Gammaproteobacteria > Alteromonadales > Pseudoalteromonadaceae > Pseudoalteromonas > Pseudoalteromonas sp. SR45-4. The sequence continues at coordinate 86,658 of NZ_JACJDO010000010.1, read as the reverse complement.
TTGCAGCCATAATTCACTGCCACGCATTAGCGCAAGTACCCGCTGTTGCGAAGTGGTCGATAGGTATTGTGCTTCTTCGTCGGTATCGGCTGCTATCAGCGGTAACGCCAGCATTATGTATGGTTTATCAAGTACCTTTGAAGGTTTAAATTCACGCTTATACAACTCTATGGCATCGTACAAAAAGCGCGGAGCAAAGTGCCCTGCAAATACATACGGTAACCCTTTTTGCGCTGCAAGTTGCGCGCTAAATAAGCTTGAGCCTAATAACCAAATAGGTATATTGGTATCCTCACCGGGTATAGCCCGTATTGGGTGAGTGCCATTATAAGGCCCTAATAAGGTTTGCAGTTCGGTTACTTCTTGAGGGAAGCGCTCTGCTCGGCTCATGTCTGAATTTAAAGCTCTACTCGTAATAGGATCGCTTCCTGGTGCACGGCCAAGCCCTAAATCAATACGCCCTGGGTATAAGCTCTCTAATGTACCAAATTGTTCGGCTACAACTAATGGCGAGTGATTCGGCAGCATAATCCCCCCCGAGCCTACACGTATTCGATCGGTTTTACTGGCTATATGGCCCACTAAAATAGAGGTAGCTGCACATATAATGCCTGGCATATTATGGTGCTCTGCTAACCAAAAGCGATTAAAACCTAGTTCGTCGGCTCTTTGAGCGTATTTAGTACTTTTATGTAGTGTTTCGGATACCGTTGCCCCTTTGGGCATCGGGGCAAGCTCTAATAACGAAAAGGGAATATTAGATAACAAAATAGCAGCTCCTATAAATGGCATGCTTATGGTGTGCTATAACCACAAGCATAAAAACTAGAGATGGGTGTGCGTTACCTGTAATTCAAGATACTAAAGGTGCTAAACACTAAATAACCTGAGCATATTTAAACGGCTTGTGCCGCTTGCTGACGTTGCTGTTTATAGCTCTCTGAATTTAGTCCCTTTTTCCAATAACCCGATGCCACAATATGCGTACGTGGTATGGCGTATAGCTCATTAAGTTTAGTTTTTACTTTGCGCACTAAACCTGCCTCTAGCGCCATAAAAACAATTGGGGGTTGTACGCCTATTTTTAAATTGTTTAATGCAGTTAGCATGCTTTCATCTGGGCTATTGGTAACGAGCCAATTTACAGGGCGCGGCGTATCTAAACTAATAATGTCTTGAGCGCTAGGAGCATGAATAAACATATCAATTTTCGCGCTATGCGGTAACTGCTGAGCATAGCCTTTCACTGCATTAACTGAAGTTAAGTCGCCAAGGAGTACGTAGTGCGAATGGCTATAATTATCGAGTTTTTTAGGGCCCGGGCCAGCTATGGCTAGGGTGTCTCCTACTTTTGCTGTTTGCGCCCAGTTTGTAGCAGGACCTTGATGCATATTAATTACAAAGTCGAGCGTGAGCGCCCCCGTTTGCTCATTAACATGGTTAATAGTATAGGAGCGCATAAGCGCCGTTTTTATGTTTAAATCAAGTTCACCATTATGGGGCAGTAACACTTTTACATAGTGGCCTATGTAACTTGGCGTAAGATCTTTAAATTCATCAGAACCTACCACAATGCGTTGTAAGTGCGGTGTAATTTGCTTCGTACTTAGCACCTGCGCTTTGCGTATTTGTCTACTCATGTATTACCTCGTTTTACAAAAAGTTTAAATTGCATGCAGCAACATTTGCACAACGCCCCATTGGTTGATAAAATCAACTATAGCAATTTAATTGATATTGTCAACCATTTGGTAATTACTATGAAATCATCTCTACCTAATACACTCTTTATGCTAATGCAAAGCTACCGCGTAACAACGCGTGATGCGATTAATGCGAACGACCTTGGTTTAAACGCTATGCATGTGCGTTGCTTGCATATTATTGCAGCAACGCCGCAGTGTACTGCTAACGATATTGTTACCCAAACTCAACGCGACAAAGCACAAATTGCCCGTTTAATTAAAGAACTTTTAGCGTTAAATTTAATCAACAAATGTGCCAGTGAGCACGATAAACGCTGTTTTATTGTTTCTTTTACTGCCTCTGGCACTGCGCTTTTTAACAAATTACTAAGTGCCGAGCGCCAGGTTAACGAGCAAATGTGTAAAAATTTAAACTCGACGCAAATCAACGACTTCTTAAATACCGCACAAACAATGATCAAAAACATGCAGTGATCTTTCATTCATTACTTGGCAAAAGTAAAACAAAACGCATATACTGTATGCCTGTACAGTATATGCGTTTTGGTTGATCTTTATGTTTGTTATTCCCATTTATATAGAAGCGGGTGTGTGCGGGTTTGAATCGCCTGCTGCGCCATATAGCGAGCTTGGTGTATCGCTTGATGAGCTATTAATAAAGCACCCCGACGCCACTTTTATTGGCGTTGCCTCTGGCAGTTCAATGCAAGATGTGGGTATTTTTGAAGGCGACTTGCTAATAGTAGACCGCGCAGAACAGGCTAAAAATGGCGACGTTATAGTTGCTAATTTAAATGGCTTATTTGTGTGTAAGCTACTTGATAAAACCAATGCCCGGCTGCTCTCAGCATCACCTTTGTATAAACCAGTACAACTAACATCCTGCGATGAGTTTCAGCTTGAGGGCGTAGTTACACGCTCAATTCGTCTGCATCGCCAAAGCCCTGAGTTACAGCTATGTATGCCCTAGTAGACGCAGTGGCTTTTTATGCCAGTGCCGAAAAAGTATTCGACCCGGTTATTCGCTCAAAACCTGTGGTAGTGCTTACCAATAACGACGGTTGCATATGCGCGGTGTGCCCCATTGCTCGGCGTTTAAACATTCCTAAATTTGTGCCTTACTTTAAAGTTAAGCAGTTACTTGCGCAAAATAACGTAGTAATTCGCTCTAGTAATTATGAATTATATGCAGATTTAAGCGACAAAATGATGAACGTTATTGGCCGTTTTTGCGACGTGCAACACGTATACAGTATCGACGAATCATTTTTACACTTTAACGGTTACACCCCTGTTATTAATGACTGGTTTGCATACGGGCACACTATTAGGCGCACCGTATGGCGCGAAACTAAGCTCCCCGTTGGTGTTGGCTTTGGCTCTACGGCTACTTTAGCAAAAGCGGCAAACCATGCCGCTAAAAAATTATCCGGATTTAATGGCGTCGCTGTTATTAACTGCGAAGCAAGCCGTAAAGCTATTTTACAAAGAATGAGTTGCCAAGATATATGGGGTATTGGTAAGCGTTTAGCAAAAAAATTAAAAGTAATGAACATACACACTGCATGGCAATTAGCGCAGCAAAACCCTAACAGTATGCGCCGTGCATTTAGTGTGGTGGTAGAGCGCACTGTAAATGAGCTTAATGGCATACCTTGCTTAAATTGGGACGACGTACGCCAAGATAAGCGCGAGATATTTTCGACCCGAAGCTTTGGTGAGCGTATATACGAGCCAACGGCACTTAAAACCGCGTTAATTAATCACGTTACTGTGGTTGCTAGTAAATTAAGAAAGCAAAAATCGCTTACCAAACAACTTTATATTTTTGCGGCGAGCTCGTCTCACGAAAGCGTTTTTTATAAAAAGTCGTATATGTATACATTTGCCAGCCCCACTAACGACACCTGCGTAATGGCTAATGCTGTATCTCAAGTGTTTGAGCAAATATACCAGCCGGGTATTCGCTATTATAAATGTGGTGTAGGTGCTTTAGAGCTTATTGCGCAGCAATTTCAACAAGACGATTTATTTAATGAACGCACCGACAATCCACCACTAATGAATTGTCTTGATGCAATAAATAAACGCTACGGTAAAGGAATGCTTAGTTTAGCAAGCAGTAAATTAAATGAAGGTTGGCATATGAACAGGAATTTTTTATCCCCGCAGTACACCACCCGCTGGCGTGATATACCCAAAATATATTGTGAGTAAGTACAGCTTACCTATGCGTTACTGACTGTCGGGCACTTTTTTAAAAGTGCATGCAACGCTTGGCTGACTTAAAGTATATTTAAGTGTGTCGTTAGCTAAAAAGTAAATGCTTTGGCTAATTATTTTTTCGTTAGCTGGATTTTCGCAGCGACTCATTCTTAAGCCGTTTTCAATGCCGTCGCTTTTGTATTTTAATGAGCTAGTAACAAAACAAAAATCGGGCTTTTTAACCGTTTGTGTTCCGTTATGTAATGAGTCAAAAATAATTTGCTCACCTAAAGTAAAACCGGCATCTTCATTATCTGGATTTACTAAACTCAATTGGCTATTAACGCATAACGCTGAATTAGCCGACACCACCTCATAGGCACCCAGTTTTGTTTTTAAAAGCGGAATAAAACGGCTTTTATTACTTGGGGTTGCAACTGCATGAGCGCTGGTAAAAGCAATAGCTAATAAAGCAAGTGTTAAGTATTTCATTAAGTGGTTGTATCCTCGAATTAGTGGGTTAAATAATAGCGAAATGCTTGGTTGCTTAATTTTTATAACTTTTATAACTATAACAGAGATTTACTTTAAAAGGAGAGAAGTCGTGTTGCTTTAAAAAGGCGCTACACACCCTAAGCGTTTTTATACGCAGTAAAAAATAAAACGATTAGGGTGTGAAAATATTACTGCCAGTACTTAGCAAATAACAGCGGATAGCTTTGCTTTAAAAACTTAGCTTTGTCTTTAAAGCGTTTGCCTCTTGGCTCGTCACTTCCTGAGGGAATAAATGGCAGTTCGTCATCGTTACGCTCCTCGTAAAGTAAACCAGCAATTAAGTCGTATTCATCAATGTACGGATAAGGCTGCTCGTTAACATGATACACAGGCGTACAGGCGGCAATTGAATCAGGGTTTAGTAAAGCGTTTTCGAACACGTCTGCGCCGCGCGATATTAACCAGCATCTAAACTCACTAAAACCATATTCGTCGTTACAACCGGCCATTACAAATGCTGCGCCAAATAAATCCCAGGTGTAGCATTTACGCATACAAATACCAAAGAATTTATCAAACTCAATTAACTGCTGATCGGTTAAATCGTGCAGTTTAAGCTTTAAGTTATCACTCACATTTTGCGGATCGAGCCCTAAATCGGGGGCGGTTACTAAATCCCAAAAAGCCTGTTCTGTTAAAGTGCTCATTATAAGATCTCTTTCACTCGGCCTACTTGGCCATCGTCTAAACGTACTTTAATACCATGAGGATGGTTTGGTGACTTTGTTAATAAACGCTCAACCACACCTTGCGTTAATGTGCCACTGCGTTGATCTTCTTTTAATACGATATTTACTTTTGTACCAGGGGAGATTTGCGAACGAGTAGGAACAGCCATAATTTATACTCTAAAAAATAATTTGGCCAATTATAGCCTTCAAGCATACACAAACCAACCTAACAAAGGTTAATCGACTAAAAACGAAATGTTCGCTGCTTTAATAGCCAAACCAATTGTTGCAAGCTGTTGTGTGATCTCATTTTTAAGCGCGTCAAAATGTAACTCGCTTTTTTGATACGCTAGGTCATCGTTAAAATAGCATTGAACTTTTAAGGTGTTAGCTTCGTTATTTAAATCAACGGTATGTGTTAAATAAGCAAAGCCAAAATCGGTTTGTTTTATATTTTCACAGGCAATTGTCAGTACTTGGCGTATTTGTTTATCACGCTGTTTTTGAGTTTTTGTCATAATTTTTTAGCCATAGCCTCTTAATTTATTAGTATTTGAAATTAAATAGTAATAACGCTTAATAGCCGTTATTTAATAAGAGTGATTGAATAAGCGTTACTGAGTGTTTTCGGCTCGTTGTTTTTTAAACTCTTCAAAATTAGCCTCTTGTAGTTTAAGGCATTCGTAATATTCTTTGTCTGCTTTGTAGTTACACTCATCAAGACGTGCAGATTGTATTTCATGAAAGCGTGCATCAGAGCTGCAGCCAGCGAGCAAACTCAAACCGGCTACAAACAGTAAACTCGCGTTTAGTTTATTGATAATCATTAAAATTCCTTACACTTTAGAAGGTAAAAACTGTATATTAAGCGCCTCAAAAAACCTTACTTTGTACAGGACTTATTATGATGTTGCCGCAGTTGCAAAAGCAGTTTCAGCGTATAGATAAAAGCAAACTATTTCAATCATTTGTTATTGCTGTAATTGTTGTTTCTGCTCTTACCGTAGGTGCTCACACCTATTCTCTTCCGCCAACGGTAGAAATTGTCCTTAATTGGATGGATATAGGCATTACGGCGTTCTTTTTAATTGAACTCGTAATTCGCTTTATTGCCAGTAAAGGTATCAAAGATTTTTTCTCCAAAGGTTGGAATATTTTCGACACCCTTATTGTACTAGGTAGCTTATACCCTGCGGCAGGCTCAAGTATGCTAATTGCACGCTTATTGCGAATATTTCGTGTATTGCGGCTGGTGTCTATGGTCCCCGAGCTGCGCTTATTAGTTAACGCTTTACTTAAAGCTATTCCGCAAATGGGTTACATAGCCCTGCTGATGTTTGTTATTTTTTACATTTACGCCGCTGTAGGCAGTATGATGTTTGCACATATAAACCCTGTATTGTGGGGTGATGTATCAATATCTATGTTGACCTTGTTCAGAATTGCCACGTTTGAAGATTGGACCGACGTAATGTACGAAACCATGCTGGTTTATAAACTTAGCTGGATTTACTACTTAACCTTTATATTTTTAACTGCGTTTGTATTTTTAAATATGATGGTTGGCGCTATTTTAGAAGTGATGTCGCAAGAGCACAAAAATGCCCGCGATGAGCTGGCCGATAACGATTCACTGCCCGCGACACAAGGGCAAGTAAACGCCTTGCAAGCACAAATTGCTGATCTAAAATCATTACTCAAAGAAAAAGAGTATTAAATAAAAGGCTATTAATTATTCACAGCCACCAGCTTAATAGTCCTAAGTTGAAGAATAATTAATTTAGCATTTAAAATAAAAAAGGGTTAGCCAATGGCTAACCCTTTTTTTATAAAACAATGTGAGCGTTTATACGGTTACATTAAATTGCTATTATTCGCTGTCAACAATTATGCGAAGCATACGACGTAGCGGCTCTGCAGCACCCCATAACAGCTGATCGCCAACGGTAAAGGCGCTAATATATTTAGGCCCCATGGCTAATTTACGAATACGCCCAATTGGAATATTAAGTGTACCGGTGACCTTAACTGGGGTTAAGTCGGTAGTGCTAATATCGCGCTCATTAGGAATAACCTTTACCCACTCGTTATGCGATTCTAAAATTTGCTCTATTTTGGCAACGCTAATATCTTCGCGTAATTTAATAGTCATTGCTTGTGAATGACAACGCATAGCACCAATACGTACACATAAACCATCTATTGGAATAGGTTGTTTAGCCGAGCCTAAAATTTTATTCGCTTCAACTTGCGCTTTCCACTCTTCTTTACTTTGACCACTTGGCATAGGCACATCAATCCACGGAATTAAACTCCCCGCGAGTGGCACACCAAACTGATCCTGTGGCAATTGGTTTGAGGCCATTTTTTCACTGACTATTTTATCTATTTCTAAAATAGCAGCACTTGGATTTGCAAGTTGCTCGGCAACACTTTGATGAATTGCGCCCATTTGTGCAATTAACTCTTTCATGTTGCGCGCACCCGCGCCCGACGCGGCTTGGTAGGTCATGGGGCTTACCCATTCTATTAAGTCTTGCTCAAATAAACCGCCCAGTGCAAGCAACATAAGAGAAACCGTACAGTTACCGCCTACAAAGGTTTTAACACCTTGTGATAAACCTTGCTCAATAACGTCTTTATTGACCGGATCAAGCACTATAATGCTGTCGTTAGCCATACGCAGTACCGACGCTGCATCTATCCAATAACCATCCCAACCCGACTCGCGCAATTGTGGATAAACCGCATTGGTGTAATCGCCACCTTGGCAGGTAACAATAATGTCCATTTTAGCCAGTTCGGTAATATTGCTGGCATCGAGTAACGGCTTTGCTTCGCCCGCAATATCTGGGCCTAATTGGCCTGCTTGTGAGGTGGTGAAAAAGGTGGTGTCGATAAGTGCAAAATCACTTTGTTGCTTCATACGCTCTAATAACACAGAGCCAACCATGCCACGCCAACCGACTAATCCTACTTTTTTCATTGTGAGTTCCATTATTTGATTCATAAAAGTTGCCTGAAAAGATTAAAAATTAAAATTCATTGCGTGAGATTTAATTTTCATATCAAGCTTAAGCTAACACTGGTGGTTTAACAAAACTAGTTAATAAGTTACAACTTAAATATATTTCATACTAAGCCATAAAAAAGCAAAAGCCCCATACAAAAGCATGGGGCTATAATAATTACCTTTACGCTAGCATGGCTAAAATGTGTAGCTGTAACTCACATCAAAGGTCATTCCCACTTCTTTAGAGCGTACTACAATATCTGACTGCGTAACTTGCTGCTCTTCATCAAGTAAGTTTGCCACTTTAAACTTAACGTTGGAGTTAAAGTCGGGATACCAAGTATAAATTAAATCGAGTGAGTGAAAAGGCTGCTCGTAAGCATCATCACGCCCGGCTATTCCGGCGGCCAATATACGCTCGCCAAATACGTTATATACCAACGAGCTACTGTGCTGGCCATCAACAGAGTCGTAGTTTAGCTGTAAGTTGACCACGTATTTAGAATGCCCGGTCATGCGTTTAGTCGGGTTAGTTAAGTTACTCGCAAGTGCAGGATCGATATCTGCCTCTGAGTCACTTAACGTAATGTTACCGCTGGTAAATAGCCCTTCGGTTAAATAAGTAAGATCTTTTAGCCATTCGGTTTCTATACCGTACACCTGCGCAGTTTTACCATTTACAAATGAGGCTGAATAATCTTCATCGCCAATGCGTAATACAGTTTCAATCGGTTTATCTATGTCTTTATAAAAAGCAGCCACAGAGAATGAATCTCCGGTGTTGCCATAATATTCATAGCGTAAATCGTAATTTTTAATTGGGCTACTTTGCAAACCCACACGGCCAAAAGTACGAATGTCGGTTAGCGGATCAAAATACGACACTGGCACTACTTCACGTAAATCGGGGCGCACTACTGTTTCGCCATACCCTAAACGTACTTGGTAGTTTTCGCCGCCTAAATATGTAAGCGATAGTGCCGAAAAAAAGTCATCTTCATTAATACTGCCTGCGGCTATTTTTTCTGGGGAATAGTAAATATTTAAGTCATCCGCAGTAAAAATTAAGCTTGAGGTGCCGATAGAGGTTTGTTTAAATTCTTCATAACGCACCCCACCACTTAAGCGCAATAAGTCATCATAAATAACATCAAACGAGCCATACGCAGCTGATATTTTTTGCCCAGCAATATAGTCATCGGCATCGGGGGCTGAGGGTTCATTAAAGTCGAGTAAAATACGTTCGCCGTCAATAAATTCATCGGTTAAATAATTGCCCGCATCAAGCGGATTATCTGCCACAGTTAACGCCAGACCAGTGCCGTTATTTACAGCAAAACTAGAGGTGTTATAAATACGCGCTCGGTCGGCAATATCAAAGCCGGTTTTTAACTCTACCTCAACAGCATTAAAGCTTAAGGGAAGCGTTAAATTACCACCGTATGAATTTACTCTGTCTTGCATATTTATATACGAGAACAGCGCACGGTTATCATCGCCGGTAATTTGCGAGTTGCTATAGTTACCGCTGTTATCGTAGTTATCTCTAAATTTAAACTCTACATTAGTTGGAATGTCAGTACTGGCTTTAGAACGAGTATATTGCCAGTCAGCGCCAATACCCCAGTAATCTAAAAAGGTATGCTGGCCTAATAACTGATTTACCGTAAGCGTGCGCTGCTCTAAATTAAACTCATGAGTACGATTAGCTCGGTTATCATTTACTATGGTGAATACCGAGCTGCCTGCGGGGCTTTGCGACGTGGCCACCTCGGTTTCATCCTCGTTGTCGCGTAAATATAAGCTCATAAATGAAATACTATGGGTATTTAATCTATAACCTAAATTTAGCGTGGCGTTATAACGCTCGTTTTCGGTGGTGGTTACAGAGTCTTTAACTGTGTTAAAACACGATGTACTTACATCTTGCGCTGAATTAAGGGTGGTTGCACAATCATCTCCAATATCTTGTGCTATAACAGCGGTTCTTCTTTTTGCCGAGTCCCAGCTTTTATCGTATTCACCAGAGAGCAAAAAACCAAAAGTACCGCCTAAAAAGGACTCATCAAAACTATTACCTAAATGCCCTTTAATATTCCAATTTGGGTCTAACGATTCATCTTTTAAAGCAAAATTACGTGGTAGCGACTTTAACAGTTGATTGTTAATGGCAATTGCTTGGTCTGAGCGTGACGCATCGCTGTTATCAACCAAGTTATCTTTAGCAATAATGTTCCCCACATCAAAATTGCCTTTGTATTGCACTATGGCGTTATTTAAAATTTGGGGAATATCGCCATCGTTACCTTTATAGGTAAAACCGCTGCTAGCCGATGTATCTTTAGATAAACCAACCGCAAATCCGGCAGTAAATTCTGCAGGAATTGATTTAGTACGAATATCGATATTACCGCCGCCAAACGCCGCTGGCATATCTGGAGAGTAGGCTTTTTGTACCGCCATACTTTGAATAATACTGGCAGGAAAAATATCAAACGGCACTACGTTGCGCGTTAAATCTGGGCTGGGAATATAAGCCCCGTTTAAACGCGCGCTAGAATAACGCTCACCTAAGCCTCGTACATAAATAAACTTACCATCTACTAAGGTTAAACCCGTTACACGGCGCAGCGCCGAAGCCGCATCGCTATCGCCGGTTCGCGCAAGTTGCTCAGCACCTAAAATATCGGCAACAAAGGCTTGGTTTTTACGCTCCTCAACCACAGCAGCGGCGCTACCTTGTAGCCGAGTGCCTACAGCAACAACCTCTTCTATTTCGCTTTGCTCACTTTGTGCAGCGCTCAAATTAAGCGAGCTTGCTAAAAGCGAGAGACTAATTGCCAATGACAATTTATTCAATCTAGCTTGATTCAACATCTTTACAGATCCCTAATCAGTTAAAAAAGGGGCGCCTAAAATGCACTTTGCAAATGGCGCCCTAACTATTTAATGTGCGTTACTGAGGTATTAGTCTTGAGCTGATGCAGCGAGTGCTGTTTCTACCCACTTGTACCAAGGTGATGTGGTGTCTTGATCAGACACTGCACCAATGTAAGGAGCGGCTTCAAAAAAGCTTGCATCTAAGCCACTTAAGTCGCCAGCGGTAACAGTAATATCGGTTGAGGCAGTATTTGTAGCAAAGCCATTGCTAGCAAATACATCGGCCCCTTCGCCTATACGTTGATTACTGCCGTTATTATCAAACCAGGCAGTAAGTGTAGTGGCCGTTAATGTTGCAGGCTCTTTACCACTATTAAAGGTGCCATCGGCATCGTCAAATTCAGAGGCGCAGGTCATTACTGAGCTATTAAAAATAATTTTATCGGCTTGTTTTTCGCCATCGCTTGAAAAGCTAATACAGCTAGATTGCAAAGCTATGTCTTTGGTCATTAATACGTTATAAAAATTAGCATTAAATGAGTCATCAAATTTAAACGCATTTGAAGGGTCAGTATCGCGAACCGATAGGCCATCGGTGGTGATGATAGTGACATTAGCAATGGTTGGGTTTGATGGTGCCACTTGCGCACTTGATGTACCTTTTACGCCGTCTGACTCAAAGCCGTTATTACCCATATATACTGTGGTGCCTTCGCGGGTAATTACGGTGCCGTGTTTAACGAACAAAAACTGCGCTTTGCCCTGCCAACCTGCATCAAAGTCAAACGAATCATCTTGAGTGTCGGTTACAACAACATGCTTAATGGTGGTTGCGCCACCAAATATTTCAATACCATCATCAAAACCTTGATGAATATGAATGTAGTCAAACTCTGAACCCGAGCCTACCGCATTGAGGGTTAACGAGTTTAAATCATCCCCTTCTCCGCCTACTTTAGGACCTGATCCAGCATACCAAATTTTGGTCCATTTAATATTACCGCTAGAGTCGCTATTATCATTACCACCAAAGTAACTGGTGATCCCTTCTGAGGGCACATTACACGTTGCCGCGTCGCGCTCTGCGTCGGTACATTGGTCAGTAATGCCATTACCATTAATAATTATGCCGCCCCAATCTGCATAGAGTGGGCCTTTACCTTCGGCATCAAAGCGAGGAAACGCCTTAGCAGAGGTAAATACAATCGGTTTATCGGCAGTGCCAACTGCTTGAATTTTTGCACCACGGGCAATGCGCACAATAGCCTCACCCGATTTAAATGCAAGAGTTGCCCCAGGCTTAACCGTTAACGTAGGGCCGTTTGTTGGAATGCTAAAATCAGTAGTCGTGTCGCCATCTGTACCAATTAATAATGCGTCTTCGAATAAGTGAACACCGCCATCTGGTAATTCTTCAAAGGTTAAGTTAGCTGTAATTTGAATGTTTTTACTGGCAAACGAGTCATTATATAAACAGTCCTTACCATCAAAAATACCGGCAACCGTGCCCGCATCAGTTTGATACTCGGTACAACTAATATCATCGTTAGTGCCACCGCTATTATTATTTGAATTATTAACACTGTTATCAGTACTGGTGCTGTTATCGTTCACCGTGGGTGTAATTTCGATATCGCCGCCACAGCCTGCTAAAGTCATTGCAGTAGCCACTAGACTAACCTTAAATAAGCCAGATAATTTCATTGTTCACTCCGTTAAAGTATTTAATTATTTTGTTAGCGCATTAAGTAATAACTTAAGTCACTTTAAGGCACGACACTCATGCATTAAGGTCACTTGAGTTATCGAATAGGAGTACAATACGGGAGAGATATGACAGTGCCGTTACATTTTAATAAACACTATGTGACAATAATAAATTAAATATATTCATATGGTTAACTTTACAGAAGTAAAAAAACCGCACTAAATTAATATTAGTGCGGTTTGGCGTTGCGATTATAAACTGTTTTTATGCGCTATTAATTTAGCACCTAGCGCAAAAATAAAACATTAAAGTAATGCTGTTTTTAGGGTTTCAGCATGTATTTTTTCGCGCTTTACATATTTAATCCACTGCTTGGCTAAACGCTGCGATTTTTTATGTATTTGCGCTTGTTCAAACGCTAAAATAGAGGCATCAAAGTTTTGTAAATTAAACTGCGCCATGCCTAAGGCCACAAATGCGTTTGATTCAAAATCAAGATTGCCTTTATCAAGTGCTTTACGCGCAGAGTCGGCAGCTTCTTCATATTGCTCCGTATTAATATACACTTGTGCTAAGCGCTGATCATAGTTGCCGCTGCTTGATAACTGCGCCGCTTTAACAAAGTATTTAATCGATTGCGCATCTTCTTTAGCTTGGATCATGGCTTCAGCTACAAAGGCATAGTTTTTAGCGGTTTGCTCAGCTATCCCTGCCTCAATTGCTTTACTCATCACTATGGCTGCTTTATAAGCCAAGCCATTGTATAAATACACCTGGGCTAATTGGCGTAAATCTGACTTGGAGGTTAAAAAGCCTTGCTGATATGCCGCTTCAATAATTGCGAGTTGTTGTTTTTCTTGACCTGTTTCGCCATACATACCTGCTAACTGCACCCAGTATTCTGGTTTGTTATACAGCTTTACCATGCGCTCTAGTACCTTTACTACTTTATCAGTTTGATTAAGTGAGTAGTACATAGCACGCTGTAATACTAGCCAGTTCTCTTTTGGTACTTTGCCTTCGCTGTCACTTAGTGTAATAGCTTGCGTTATATAGTTAAGGCCTTGCTGGTAGTCTTTTAGCTGATAATAGGTTTGCGCTCTTAACACATAGTAGCTCTCTGGCTTGTCTTTTGTATTAATAGCATCCCATTGATCTAAAAACGTAATTACTTTGCTGTAGTCACTGTTAGCCATTGCCAATTGAGCCAAACTAAACGTCGTGCTTAAACGTAATGTTTCTGGAATACCTTCCTCTGCGACTACTTTTTCAAACGCGGCTATTGCTTTTGGTAAGTCGTTTTCGTTGTAATAAATAAAGCCATAAAAGTTATGCATCATCGCAATTTCGTAGGAATTCATGCTTGATGCGCGATCTTGTATGGAATCAAGCGCTTCAAGGCCTGCTTTAACATCGCCATCGTCTGCAAGCTTTTGGGCTCGCGCTAACTGGCTATATACTTTTTCACGCAGGGCCGGTACTCGTTTGGTTTTTTGCTCTGCGGCTTGCGCTGTAAAAACACTCACACCTGGTAATAAACTAAGTGCACTGGGGGTTACAATACTTGCGCTTATTGCTGCACTGCAAAAAAGTGTTAATTTAAAAATAACTGCTATTGGTTGTAGTTTCATCATCGCCTCGCTTTTCTATCCATCGATAGATTGAATTAATAATAGGTTGAATTAATTAATCCAAAAATTAACCGCTTATCTGGAAAGATATTTTGTTCTGTACTCCCGCAACTTCAACGGCTTCACCATTAACTACGCGGGGTTTATATTTAAATTTAAGGGCTGCATCCATCGCCGCTCGGTCAAATAGCGATTCAGGCTCTGCCTTTAATACCTGAGGGTCGCGAACTGTACCTTGTTTGGTTACTGTAAACTCAACAATAACGTAGCCTTCAATCCCACGAGACAATGCACGCCTGGGGTACACTGGCGCCACTTTTACAATGGGCAGGTATTCACCATCACTTGATTCAAGGGCTAAACCACCGGCTAAATTCACCTCGGCATTAACATTGGCCGCAAAGTCAAAATTATTAGCTTTTGCATTGGCATCGCTGTTTTGCATTTTTGGTGACTCCATTGGTGGTGGCGGCTCTTTAGGTGTGGGTGGTTTTTGAGGTTTGCGCTGTTTTGTTTGTAAGCTTTCTTCTTTTTTAAGCCGTACAAAGTCAAGCACGCTCCCCTTTGCAGGTTCGCTCATTGCGCCCTCACCACCAGTAATAAGTGCCTGCATGCCTAAAAACAGCATAAAGGTCACTAAAATGGCTATTACAAATGCTATTAAATAACGCATGGCTAACCCTTAGGCTTCTTGGGCCGCAATCGACACATCAAACACACCCGCGGCGCGCGCTGCATCCATTACTTTAATTAAAGTATCCGTGGTCGACTTTTTATCAGCTTGAATAACCACGCTCCCTTGTGGATTTTCGGCTTTTAAACGCTCAATATTTGCCTGCACCGCACGTACATCTATTTGGCGTTTATTAATCCAAATTTCACCTGTGTCTGAAATAGCGACCAAAATATTAGCGCGTTCTTTTTTAACTGCAGTGGCGGCTTCGGGGCGGTTAACATCAATACCCGACTCTTTTACGAATGAGGCGGTTACAATAAAGAAAATAAGCATGATAAATACTACATCTAGCATGGGGGTCATGTTTATTTCTTCTGCTTCGTCTTCTTGAAATAGGTTTCCTAATGGGGCTCTCATTTTTATTCTCCTAAAATAAGTGACTATAGGTAGAGCCACTTATTAATAATTGCTTAATGGTCTAAAACCATGCTGTCTTCAAGTAGCGCTACTTCACGTTTAGCGCGGCGCTGTAAGTACGTTGAGGCAAATACCCCAGATAACGCACCGACCATGCCTGCCATAGTTGGAATAGTTGCTTTAGATACACCCGACGCCATAGAGCGCGCACTGCCTGTACCTGTAATTGCCATAACATCAAACACTTCAATCATTCCTGTTACTGTGCCAAGTAGGCCAAGTAGCGGACACAATGCAACCATCACATTAATAAGTGCTAAGTTAGCGTTAAGGCGCATACTGGCGCGTGAGATCATCGCTTGGCGAATTTGTTCTGCATTCCAGCTATTACGCTCGCTGCGGGTAAGCCAACTATTTTTGATGGTTTTTTTGTAACCACGAAAACCATTAAAAAAGTAAATAAATCGCTCGAGTATCAATAACCACATCGCGAAGATTAACACCCCAATGACCAAGAGAACTTGGCCACCAGTGTCGAGAAAATCACGGATAGCATTGATTGAATCAATCAATAGCACCATGGTTTATGCTCCTTTTTCACTTCGTTTTGCAATAATGCCCGCGCTTTGCTCTTGTAAAATAAGCAGTAAGCTTTTTGCTCGGGTGTTGAGTATGGTGTAAATAAATACTGTGGGTATTGCCACAACTAAGCCAAGTACTGTTGTTACAAGCGCTTGTGAAATACCGCCTGCCATGAGCTTAGGATCCCCGGTGCCAAATAAGGTAATGGCTTGGAAGGTATTGATCATCCCGGTAACTGTACCAAGTAATCCAAGCAGCGGAGCCACTACTGAAATAATTTTAATTAGGGTTAAATTACGGGTTATTTTTGGCATTTCGCGCAGTATAGCTTCGCTTAATTTAAGCTCTAGGGTGTCGTAGGCTACATTTGGGTAATCGTCTTTTACTTTCATAACACGGCCAAGTGGATTGTCGTCGCGGGCAACTGTGTCTTTAAGTTGTCGGCGAATTTTGCCACCCACCAGTAATAAAGATACAAAACGCTCAATTGCAATTAACAGTGCTAATAAACCCACACCTAAAATAACGTAACCAACAGCGCCGCCTTGGTGTACTTGCTCAGCGGTATCTGGCGCTTGTACTAGTAAACCTAAAATTGAGCCACCGGTTGGGTCTAGTGCAAACTGTACAATACCGTTTTTAGCCTGCTGTAAATCGCCTGCGGTTGATGTATAGCGCGATACCGGCTGGCGCGTAAGCTCACTTAGCGTATTTGTACTTGGGCTGTACTCTAAATATTTACCGTTGGATATAAGGTTAAAAGCACCAACACGCACAACTTCTTGCTCTGCTTTGTTACCACCTTCAATAATAACCTGAGTATTAAAGCGGCTCACTTTGCCTTGCTCGGTCATTTCACGTTGTAGCTCGTACCACACTTTTTCAATATCTTCGATTGAAGCAAGCTGTGAAGTAGATCCCATTTTTTGTGCCAGATCGTCCATAAAAATACTTCGACCAGGTATTTCTGCCGATACCACAGAGGTAGCAAACTTATTGCTTGAATCGCCTGCCACTTGTTGCAACACACCAAACAATTCTTTAAGTGATCCCATACGCTTTGATAGAGTATCGGTTAAATTAGCCAGTTTAATTTCGTTTTCTTCAAACTGTGTTTCTAAACGCTCTGATTCACTAAGCATTTGGCTACGCTTTGCTTGCGTGTCTTTTAGCATTTTTACTTGCTCGTTTTGACGCGCAGTAAACTGTTGTTCACGCTGAGTATTTTGCACACTTTGCGCAGATTTACCTTGTTCAAGGTTTTTAAGTAATGAATCTAAATCCATTGGCTCTGCTGCTACACTTGCGCATGTAAAACTTATACTTGCAGCAAGTACGGCCATTTTTGTCATTTGAGTAAACAATTTCATTTTCGACCTCTTATCGTGCTGCGTGAACTGGCAGAGTTAACATATCTGGGGCAAGTTGCTTACGCGCAATGCGTAAACCTTTATTAATTTGGCTAATGGTTGAGTCTGGAAGTGCTGCAAACGTTTTTGTTTGTGTATCCCAGCTGCCAGCTAATTTACTATCACGGGTTAAGTAAATGAGCTCTAAGCGACCAATGCGTAAAAAATCGACTTCGCGCTCTTTACCATCTACCTCAAGCAGTGCGCTGTAGGCTTCAATAGTACGGCCATAATCAACTTCTACTTGGTAGGCTTCGAGTACGCGGCGGAACTTTTCGCTAGAGGTAATATCGGCACGTTCCATCATGGCTTTTAAAGAGGTTAAACGCTTTTCACGTTCGTCTTTTAAAAATGGTACATCGAGTAATACAAACTGTTCAAGGCCGGTGATCATGCGCATCATTAGTGGCGTAATTTGACGCTCAATAATTGAAACCTGATCCATAGAGAGATTCATCGATTGCATTTCTGCAATTTGGTTATTTAACTGTTTTGTAAGCTGAGCGTTATACACAGCTAAACCATCAATTTCTTTATTAAGAGTTTTAAACTGTTGCAGACGCCCTTGCATTGAATCTGCAATCTTGTCTATTTTTGTTTGTGATTGCGCAGCCGATTTAGTAATTTCACTGCTTTTATCAATAACCTTATTTAAATCGTTTGCGTGTACAGCGGCACTTGCGGCCACAATACCAGCTATAATTAATGGTTTAACGCCTTTCATCGCATACACCTTTACTCGTTAGTTAGCAGATTTGCTAGTTTGTTTTTGTTAGCTTTAAACGTTTGATACAAACAATTAAAAACTAAATATTTTCAATGAGCGAAAGTGTATAGATGAAAAATGACAAGCATGTTGCGCAAAGAAGTCGCTTTTATGACAGCGTTAATAAATAGCCTGTCTAAGGGGACTGTGTAGGAAGTGCTGTGTAAGGAGTGTTGTGTAACAAGTGTTATAAGGGGAGTGAGTGTTTGGCAGCCAAACACGCATAATTTAGCAATACTTAACCTGAGTTCAGGCTATTTAGCTTAAAATAGCATTAATTTGGTTTAATGTTTTTTGCCAGTCGGTGTAGTTTATTGCTATTGGGTACGCGCTACCCTCATTAATAAGCACTAAAGATGGAAAACCCTGAATGGGCAAACTATGTACATAATTAAGCTCTGCAATTAACTCATCATTAAGCTCTTTTGATTGAAGCCTATTTGCAAACTGCGCTTTATTTAAACCTATTTGCTCGGCTAAGCTAATTAATGTGCTTTCATCTGAGGGGTTTTGAGCATTTAAATAGTAAGCTTGCTGAATGGCTGCAACCATTGCACTTTCTTTGCCCGCTTTACGCGCAATAAGCGCCGCTCTACACGCTGGGTACGTTGAGCGCCTTGGTTTACAGTTGCGCCAAAAGTCAAAATTAAACTCAGTCCCCAATTGCGCTGCTATTTTATGCCAGGTGTTTTGTAGCATATCCTGCATGTTTTGTGGCATAGGATCTTGGCTGTCAGGTGCAAGCCCTCCCACTTTGTATTCAACTACTAGCTTACTCTCAAGAGCAGCTTTTAATTTATGCCAGCTTGGTGCATAACCCCAACACCAACTACACATAGGGTCGTGTACATAAACAAGTTTACTTTGAGCCATTTGCTCCTCCGTATTAACAGCCCGTGCTTAATGTAAGCCACCAGCATTTACACATACTATAATGGTTAATAGCTAAACTGTTGTTAGCGATTGTTTTTAAACTTTAAACTTTAAACTTTTTAACCATGCGCTCTAAATCACTAAATTGTTGTTTAAGCTTGGTGCATTCATCCAAGGTACGGTTTAAATTAGCTTTGCCCTGTATTGAAAGCTCACTAATATTATGAATGTCTGAATCGAGGGATTTAACAACCTGATTTTGCTCATCGGTTGCACTAGCAACAACATGATTCGCATCGCTAATTTTTTGTATTGCATCTATAATCTGTTGCATAACAACACCTACCGCATCGGCTTGTTGCACGCTTGTTTCACTGTCGCTTAAACTGGTTTTCATTAGTTCTACCGCTAAATTAGAGCCTTTTTGTAATTGGCTTACGGTGTCTTCTATTTCTTGGGTTGATTGCTGAGTACGATGCGCTAATTGGCGAACTTCATCGGCAACTACAGCAAAACCTCGCCCAGCTTCACCAGCCCGTGCAGCTTCTATTGCGGCATTCAGGGCAAGTAAATTTGTTTGCTCGCTTACGCCTTTAATTACCTCAAGTACTTGGCCAATACTGGCTGTATGCACATTTAAGCTATTAATAGTTTGCTGTGCCTGTTCCATATTTTTTGATAACTGATGAATACTGGCCACATTATTACTGAGTGTTTGCTGGTTTTGCGCTGAGTGCTGATCGGCATTTTTAGCTAACTTAGAGGCACGCTCAGCACTGTTTGATATTTCCATTGCGGTGGCAGAAAACTGATTAATTGCGGTTGCTACACTGTCGGTGCGTTTAGTTTGGTCTTCGTACATTAATAATGTTGAGTCGGTTTGCGCGACTAAACTCGAAATAGCCACATCTAATGACTCTGTGGTGTGTTTTACTTGTTCAATAGAGTGCTGTATTTTTTCAATAAATAAATTAAAAGAATGACTTAACTCGCCAAATTCGTCTTCATTTTCAACTTCTAATCTACACGTTAGGTCGCCTTCACCTTGGGCAATGTTTTTAATAGCGTCGTTTAATCGCTGCATTGGGCGCATTAAATAGCGCAATAATAGTTGCATCATAATAATGATAACAACGATACCAATAAGCATATATATAGCGGCCGTTTTGCCAAAGGCCGACACACTGGCAAAGGCTTTATCTTTATCGATTACCACGCCTAAGTACCAGTCAACGTTTTCTATACCGCGTATTTTTGTATACGATATAAGCTTACTTTGCCCTGCCACTTGATACTCTGTAAATTCGCTTTGCAAAGCAGTGTGGGTACCAAATAACTCAGTAGTATTTTTTAAATTAAGTGCTCTGTTAGGGTGGCTTAACACTTGGCCGTTACTGTCAATTAAAAAGCCGTAACCTAAGCCTAAAAAATCTATATCGTTAATAATTTTTGTAATAATGCTCATTTCTATATCGGCGCCCGCTACACCAATAAACTGCTCATTTTGCTGCATCGGCACAACCGCAGATATAGTAAGTTCATTGCTGGTTACATCTATATAAGGGGTAGTAAAGGCAGTATTTTCTTTGTTTTCTACTAGCTTGTACCAAGGGCGAGACGTGGCATCAAAATCAGCGGGCAATACTACGCTTTGATCGTTTAATATAAACACGCCATTGGATTTACCAATATAGGTATTTTTAAAGTTTCCGGCCAACTCAGCGGTATTAAGCTGTGTAAGGGTAAGCGCTTTGCTATCACCAGATTGGTGCGTTTTTGCTATGGCAATAACAATTGCCAGTTTGTCATTTAGCCAATTAGCAATGTTTTGCGAAACAGATTCTGAACTTTGTTGCAGTACAAGAGCAAGTTGCTGCTCGGTTTGATTACGCATAGATACATAGTTATTAATTGTAAAAACACCAAGTACCAACACTAATACCAGTGATGCAGCAATAGTGACCTTAGAGGTAAATTTTAACGTGCCAAACATAAGTGCCCTTTTTTAATTGTTATTATTAGCACCTACAGTTTTAGCAAATATTTAACTAAATGTCTTAGTTATTAAAGCTTACGAGCAACAAAAGAGCTAAAACAGTAATAAAGGCTTAATTATGATTATTCATGAACTTAGAAGGATCGGGAAGATTAAGGTGTGTTGTTTAAATTGTGTACTTAAAAATACAAGCCCCTTGCGAGGCTTATTACTGATTGGCGCTTAACTGCGGGAGATTTATGTCGTTTTAAAATACGCTGCACAGCGACTAAAGCGCTATGCTTTTTCCCATTTCATTTTATTATTGGTATCGCGCGAATTGATAATTGTAGTATCGCTGCTCTCTACGCCGCCTAGTTTTGCTAAACGATCGTATAGCACCACGTTACAAGTGGCGGCGAGGTTCATGCAGCCAATAGTAGGAATATACACGACTTCGTCGGCCCACTTTAAAACGTCTTTAGACACTGAGCCATCCTCTGGGCCAAACACATAAAATGCGTTTTCTGGGTGGGTAAACTCAGGCAGTGGCGTTGCACCTTCAATTAGCTCAATAACCACAACCGTGGCACCTTGTGGCTTTACTTTTTCTAAATTATCGGTGGCAGTTAGTGAAATTCGTTCAACCACATTTTTTGTATCGGTATGAAACTTTTGTGCATTTAAATAACGGTTTCCGGTAAAAAACACCTGCTGTGCGTCGTAGCAACCTGCAGCACGTAATACACCGCCCACATTAGTTGGGCTTTTGGGATTTAATAAACCAATAACAGCCTGTTGCTTGCTCATTAATCACTATCCTTGGTTGGCCACTCTGCTATATATAGGTCAAAGTCATCGAGCTTAACGTCGCAATCTTTTACGGTTTTGTCTTTTACCGAAATGCCCTGCTGATGCATTTTTGTTTTGTCGCCATTATTTAACAGCGGATGCCACGAGGCCAACCCTCGCCCTTCGTGCAAACGGCGATAGCTACAACTTTGTGGCATAAAAAAGATATCTTTGAGGTTTTCTTTGGTAAGTTTTACACAAGATGGTACCAGCGTTTGACGATTTTCGTATTCGCTACAACCACAGGTATTATTATCGAGATACTGACACACAATATTAGTAAATATTAACTGCTCACCTTCGCGTAGCTGATCGGTGGCGGTAAATTCATCTTCATCTTCGCTATCAATAAAGGTATTT
This sequence comes from Pseudoalteromonas sp. SR45-4, assembly GCF_014163535.1. Taxonomy (NCBI): domain Bacteria; kingdom Pseudomonadati; phylum Pseudomonadota; class Gammaproteobacteria; order Alteromonadales; family Pseudoalteromonadaceae; genus Pseudoalteromonas; species Pseudoalteromonas sp. SR45-4. Next base: position 64,379 of record NZ_JACJDO010000010.1, on the reverse strand, counting down.
AAGCAGCATTTCCCGCAGCCGTCACAAATGGCTTCCCATTCATTTTGGTTCATGTCGCTTAGGCTTTTTTCAAGCCAAAATTGTGTATTTGCTAATTGTTGATCAAACATAATGTACTCGCGCCCCTAAAGAGCGCGCATTCTACCGTATTGCTGCAAATGGCGCAAAGCCAATACCTTGCAGGTAAGGGCTTTGCCTAAGCATTATTGTACTGATTTAACCCAGCGCTTTATTTTCTGTTCTAAAATTGGCATAGGTAATGCGCCATCTATGAGTATTTGCGTGTGAAACGCTTTAATATCAAACTTATTACCTAGCTGTTTATGTGCGTAGTCGCGCAGCTCACTAATTTTAAACTCTCCTAATTTATACGACAACGCTTGGCCTGGCCATGCTATGTAACGCTCAACTTCGGCTATTACATCACTTTTAGCCATAGACGAATTAGCTAGCATGTAATCAATACCTTGCTCACGCGTCCAGCCTTTTGCATGAAAACCAGTGTCGAGTACTAAACGCATAGCGCGTAATTGCTCATCTGATAAACGCCCATACCACATATACGGGTCGGTAAATAAGCCAAGCTCTTTCCCTAAACTTTCAGCGTACAACGCCCAACCTTCGGCAAATACGGTGTAGCCACCAAATTTACGAAAATCTGGCAGGCCATCTATTTCTTGCTGTAATGCTATTTGAAAGTGATGCCCAGGTGCTGCTTCGTGAATCGATAGTGTTTCGAGTAAAAACTTAGCCTGCGCCTTTAAGTTATAGGTATTAATATAAAAAACACCTGGGCGAGAACCATCTGGTGCTGGAGACGCATAAGATGCGCCCGCAGCCGACTGTGCTCTGTAAGCTTCTACTGCTTTTACAACGTATGGCGCTTTTGGTGCTATGTTAAAAAGCAGTGGCAAACGCGCATCAATTTTTTGTTTTACGTTTTCGTATGCCGCTATTAACTCTTGCGGCGTGTTGTAATAAAATTCGTCCGAATCACGTAAGTGGTCAAAAAATGCAGATAAGTCACCTTTAAAGCCAACTGTTTCTTTTACTTTTTTCATTTGCGATAAAATACGCGCTACTTCACTTAAACCAATATCATGAATTTCGTTGGCAGATAAACTAAGCGTAGTGTGTTTTTTAATTTGGTATTCGTACCACGCTTTACCGTTAGGTAAATCGCTATAACCAACACTTTCTCGGCTATTAGGAATATATTGATTAGCTAAAAACTCGCTCATGCTGTTATATGCAGGTACTAAACGCTCTATAATCAATTTTCTATATTGTGCTGTAATTTGTTGCTTTTGCTGTGCTGTAAACGACTCTGGGAAGTTTTTAATTGGCGCCCAAAATAGTGAGTCTTCAGCGTCAGTTACCAGATGGGCTGCAAATTGTGGTTGCAGCTTTTTAGCCAGTGGCCTTGGTAACACTACGCCAAGCTTTATGCCTTGCGCCATTGATTCTTGCACACTTACAAGCCAATTAATAAAGCCCTCACTTCGGGCTAAAAAGTTGCTGTAATCTTCAACTGTATTAAAAGGTTGTGCACTTTGTCCCGAGCCAAAACCAGCAAAGGTGTTATGTGCCCCTGCCATTTGATTAATTGGCAGTAAATAATCTGGGTATTGCATTCCTTCAAGCTTAAGCGCTAAGTCTTGAGTTAATATTTCAAAGCTTAATAATGCTTGTCCTACTAGCTGCTCTTTATCTATAAGTGATAAGCGCTGTTGATATTTTTTATAAAAAGCGGCTTTTTTATCACGGCTAGCCGATGAAATAACAGGCGTAAATTGGTTATTAAACTCATTACGGCCATTGTAAGTGGCACTGAGAGGGCTAAACATAAGCGATTCATCGTAATATTGCGCTACCAGTACATCAAGCTGTTGTTGTGCTGAAAGCTCTGACACCACTGCTTTGGCAGTATTAGCCATGCTCAAATGCGCGTGGCTACTGGTGGTGTTACTTTCATGCTTACTTTTATTTATATTAGTGCAACCACTTAAAGCAAGCAGTACACCACTGGCTATAACCGCCAAGTTTATTAATTTCATGCTGATCCCTTGTTAAAATTTACTTATCGAGTATGCGTAGTTACATCAACTAAATAAAGAAATTACGATAGATAACAGCCATCGCTATTTATTTGCAGTTTGTGTTTAGGTTGGTAAAGTCGAGTTAATTTAAAATACTAATAAAAGACCCCCTAATATGAAAAAACAACTACTGTCTGCTTCTATCGCACTTTTATGTTTAAACAGTATGAATGCCTATGCTGTTACTTATGTATCTGCTAAGGCAATGCTTGATGTTCAAAGTGGTAAGTTAATACAGTCGCCCCTAGTTACCATAGATAATGGCGTGATCACCGCAATTGATAGCAATAAAACGCCTAAGCTTAATAAAGGGGATGAACATATTAAGCTGCCTGAACTGACACTTATGCCAGGATTAATGGACATGCACGTGCATTTAACCAGCGATCCAACGGTACCTCGCAGTGAGCGTGTAGGACAATCGATACCGCGTATGGCTGTAAAAGCAGCATACTTTGCGAAAAAAACCCTAGAAGCTGGGTTTACTACTGTGCGTAACGTGGGCGCAGAAGGTTACAGCGTAATTGCAGTACGCGATGGAATTAATGCAGGCGATATAATTGGCCCTCGTATTTGGGCAGCAGGCCCCTCTTTAGGTATTACCGGCGGCCATTGTGATAACAACCGTTTGCCACCTGAGCTTAAATATACCTCGCAAGGCGTTGCCGATGGTCCATGGGCGGTACGCGTTAAAGTGCGCGAAAATATTAAATACGGAGCCAACGCCATTAAATTTTGTGCCACAGGGGGAGTATTTTCAAAAGGAACTAAATTGGGTGCACAGCAGTACTCGTTTGAAGAAATGAAAGCCATTGTAGATGAAGCGCACCTTCGCGACTTACCAGTAGCCGCGCATGCTCATGGTACAGATGGTATAAAAACCGCAATTAAAGCCGGTGTTGATAGCGTAGAGCATGCCAGTTATTTAGATGACGAGGCAATTAAATTAGCTAAAGATCATGGTACTTGGCTTTCAATGGATATTTACAATACCGAATATACATTGAGTTTTGGCGAACAAAATGGCGTAGATGAGGAAAACCTAGATAAAGAACGCCAAGTATCTAAAGTACAGCGTGATAGCTTTAAACGTGCAGTGAACGCCGGCGTAAACATGGTATTTGGCACCGATGCTGCTATTTACCCGCATGGCGATAATGCTAAACAGTTTTCTCGCATGGTTGAGTTTGGTATGACTGAACTGCAAGCAATTCAAGCATCTACTGTAAATAGCGCAAAGCTATTAAAAATGGATAAGCAGTTAGGCCAACTTAAAACCGGCTTTGCAGCCGATATTATTGCAGTAAAAGGCAATCCGCTTAAAAATATTGCAACACTTGAGCACATTCCTTTTGTAATGAAGGCAGGGGTAGTTTACAAAAATTAGTAACTCTTTTTAGATAGCTCTACATAAGGCCCGCTTTTAATTTATAGCGGGCCTTTATTTTAAGTCTAAACAATTTATAGCTGAAACTTTGGCCAACTTAGGCTGAAAAAGCTAATCGTACATTTAAAAAGCATAAGTTACGCTTACCAATTTCAACACGATTAAAAAAACAGCAAACAGATTGTTATTAAAGTTTTTTTTTGAACTTTTTATTTATTTTAATAACGATAACCATTATCATTCACGCAACTTGTTAAATACGAATACTTACCATTATATGCATAACTTTAAATATTCTTTACTTACCCTTGCTTGTTTAAATGCACAATTAGCCTTTGCCGATGACATAAAAGTTGAAGACAACATAGAGCGCATTAGCGTTTACGAAAAACAAAACCGTGTTGTTATGAGTTCCGGCCTAGCTACTAAGTCAAATATGTCGTTAATGGAAACCCCAGCTCCTGTGGTTATTATTGACCGTGAACTTATAGAATCACAAGGGGTTAAAAGCCTGCAAGACTTAGTACGCAACGTAAGTGGTTTAACTCAAGCCGGCAATAACTACGGTATTGGCGATAATTTAGTTATTCGCGGTTTAGATGCCAATTACACCTACGACGGTATGTATGGCGGTGCGGGGCTAGGTAATACCTTTAACCCGACTCGTTCGCTTACTAATGTTGAATCGGTTGAAGTACTAAAAGGCCCTGCTACTGGTTTATATGGCATTGGTAGCGCTGGTGGCGTAATAAACCTTATTGAAAAAAAGCCTGAGTTTAACGAAAAACATAAAGTGGGCGTAGAGCTTGGCCAGTGGGATAGCTATGCAGTTTCGATTGATAGCACCAATGCTATAACCGATAATTTAGCCTACAGAGTCATGGCTAAAACGGCTTCCAGTGCCGGTTTTCGTGACTTAAAAGAAGATCGCGACGAAATTTATACCTCGCTTAAATATGTATTCGATAACAAACAAAATATTATGCTCTCCGCGGCCTACATTAAAGATGCCATTGCAGTGGATTCAATTGGTCACCCTATTCGTATTTACGATGCAAACTCGGTAAATGGACTAACCTCTGATCAAGTAACCGGTGCTGACTTAGTAAATGATCCGTCTGGCAATGGCTTGCAATTATCTGAAGCGCAACGCATTGAGCTTGCAAATTCATTATCGTCTTCCGATGGTTTAACGCCTTACAGCTTTGGTACTAATGGTATTATTTCACCTATGGCTAAAGATAACGAAGGTGAGGAGCTGCGTTTTAAATTAACCCACAACTACTTTATTACCGATGATTTGTTTTTGAATCAACAATTGCAGTATCGTAATTACACCTCAAGCTTTGCTCGTCAAACCGGGGCTTATAATTACGTGTATTCAACCCGCAGTGGAGTAATAAATCAAGATCCGCGCGCGCCACTAGTTGAAGACGGTGTACTTTACCCGTTTGCAGCACGCCGCCAAGAGTATCGCCAAGTGGAGGCCGACGAGAAGTCGTGGCAGTACTTTGCCGATTTGCGTTACGACTTTTCAGTAGCCGATATAGACAACGAGTTATTAGTAAACGCTAATTATGAAGATAGAGATATTGGCTTTAAACAGTACTCTATTTATGATGCCGATAAAGTGATCAACGATAGCGACGGTAACTTACTTTACCAAGGCACACTGCCCTACATTTACGATATACGAGAGCCTAACTGGCCAACCGGTAACTTTGCCGATTACGACCCACTTAAAACCAGCGACTATAATAAAAAAGTACAAGCTTGGGGGTTAGGTATTCAACATGTAAGCTATATTAATGAAGCCCTTACTACACGTATTGGGGTTGCCTATAACCGCATTAAACAAAGTTACGAGCATTTAGGTGTAGATGAGCGCTACAGTTCAAGCCGTGCAAACCCAACACCTGAGGCAAATACATCAGACAGTGGTTTAACCTATAATTTAGGTGCGACTTATCAGCCAACTGAAGATTTTTCGATATTTATTAATCATTCTAAAGGGCGTACAGCCTACAGTGTTTTAGGCTCTGTAAGTGGTAATGAAGCCGACAGAGAAGATTCTGAATCGTTAAGTAACGATTTAGGATTTCGCTTTAAGGCCTTTGACGATCAGTTATTAGCATCTATTGTGGTATTTGAAAGCGCACGAACTAATTTAGAGTATGCTAATCCTCTTTATGAAGCGGGTGTATCTGCAGAGGGGGTAGTTGAAAGCTTTTATAATGGTAAAGAAGAAACCAAAGGTGTGGAGCTTGATTTAAACGCTTACTTAAACGATAAATGGAAAATAAACGTCAACGGCGTATACCAAGATGCACGTGATCAAAGTAATCCTAATAGCAGCAGTTTCGATACTCGCCAAAAAGGCGTGCCCTATGTAACTGCCAGCACTTGGGTAACTTACTACGCAAACATGTTTAATTTACCAGAGGCGGTAAATATTAGCGGCGGTATTACTTTTGTAGATAACCGCAGCACTAACTCTAGCTCGTTTTCGATTCCGGATGGTTATGTACCTAGCTATACAATTTATGACACTGCTATTTCGTACACAACTGATAAATGGCATATGCAGCTAAATCTTAATAATTTATTTAATAAGCGTTATTACTCTAAAGCCATGTTTTTAGGCGGTATGCCTGGGCAAGAGCGCAATGCTAAATTGAGCTTTAGCTACACACTTTAACTAGGATTTGTCACTAAAATAATAAAAGGCGTACATACTTAATATGTACGCCTTTTATTGCCTTTTTTAACCGTTAAATAGTAACAACTATACGGCCGTTAATTTCGCCTTTGAGCATATCATCAAAAATTTCGTTAATATCCTCTAAGCGTTTTTCTTCAATAATTGCTTTTACTTTACCTTGTGCTGCAAATTCTAAGCACTCTTGTAAATCTTTTCGAGTACCTACAATAGAGCCCACAACTGACACACCATTTAATACTGTGTCAAAAATAGGTAATGGCATATCCTCTGGCGGTAAACCAACTAACACACACTTACCACCACGACGTACACTTTTATAAGCTTGCTCAAAACCAGGCTTTGAAACTGCAGTACATACAACTGCATGCGCGCCGCCTACTTGTTCAAAAATGGCTTCGCTTGGAACCACTTCTTTAAAGTCGAGGGTAATATCTGCGCCAAGCTCTTTGGCCAGCGCGAGTTTTTCTTTGCCGGTATCAACCGCTATAACATTAAATCCCATTGCTTTAGCATACTGTACAGCTAAGTGCCCAAGGCCGCCCACTCCCACAATAGCCACCCATTGCCCGGGTTTAGCTCCCGATACTTTAAGTGCTTTATACGTGGTTACTCCAGCGCAAAATAATGGCGCGGCTTCTGAAAAGCCAAGCCCTTCGGGTATTTTTACCACGTAGTCACCGTGTGCTAAACAATATTCGGCGTAACTACCATCTATAGAGTAGCCGGTATTATGCTGTGACAAACACAGGGTTTCTCTGCCATCTAAGCAAAACTCACAATGCCCACAGGCACTGTAAAGCCAAGGCACACCTACGCGATCGCCTACTTCTAGGTGTTTAATATTGCTACCGACCTTTTCAATTACACCTACGCCTTCGTGACCTGGCACTAAAGGCATTTTAGGCGCAACAGGCCAATCGCCATGACATGCATGTAAATCTGTATGACACACCCCACAGGCCGCTATTTTTACCAATACATCATTTATGCCAACCTCTGGGATAGGCATGTCTATTATTTGTAATTTACCTTTAAATTCATTATTAATTGCAGCTTTCATAATCATTCCATCGTTTAAGTAATACCTATAAAATAAGTATTAATGTGTATTAAAAATAAACTTCATTGCTTTATACCCGTTACAACTTAAACCAATATAGCTGAGTGATTATTAATCTAAATTAAACTTTAGTCTGACAGTAATTACTTAACTCGCTGTAAAATCTTGCCATACTCAATAAGCGTGCTAGCATTAGTTTCTGAAATTACTAAAAATTAAGAAGCTATGAGTTTATCCGACAAAAATTTTTCCTTTGTAATGCACTGTGGTGAAATGGGTAGCCGCTGGGGATTCAATCGTACTATTGGACAAATGTGTGGCTTATTGATTATTACTAAAAATCCGATGACCGCGAACCAAATTGCAGAATCCCTCAGTATTTCACGCGGCAATGTTAGTATGGGCATTAAAGAGCTGCAATCGTGGCAGCTCATTAAAGTACAACATATTCCTGGCGACAGAAAAGAATATTATGCCCCTGCGGGTGATATTTGGGATATGGCTAACCGGGTGTTCGAAGAACGTAAAAAACGCGAAGTAGAGCCTACTCTAAGCTTACTGCGCGATAATCTATTAGATACTGCAAGCAACGAAGATGAACTTTACGCACAAAAACAAATGGGCGAAATTCATAACCTGCTTGAAACAGTGACTAAATGGTCATCTGAATTACAGCGTTTAACCCCTGAGCAGCTTAATAAGCTAATGAAGTTAGGATCTGGCATCGGTAAGGTAATTGATTTAAAAGATAAAATATTTAAAAAAGAGTAAGTAAAACCCAAAATTCAAAAAAGCCGCAATTGCGGCTTTTTTTTAGATACTTATTTAATCTGTATTATATTTTTGGATAGCCAATTCTGTCTGACAAATAACCTACACTGGTAGCAAAGTAATACGAGCGATTCCAGTGCATAAATACTTTATAGTTATCGTAGGCTAAGTACATACGACCATTTATATCATCTGGCATTACCAACGCTGCTCGTACATCTACATTTGGCAGATCACTACCATCTGCACGGCGTACACCTAGTGCTTGCCATTCGGCTAATGAGCGCTCTGAATCATTCCAAAATTCTAACCATTGTTTACGCGTTTTAGTACCGCGCACTAGCACGTATTTACTATCAAAGTTTTCTGGTAACTTAACCTGACGACCCCATGTAAGCGAGTCGTTCCAGCCTTCTTGCTTTAAGTAATTAGCAATAGAGGCGAATGCATCTTCTTTGGTAGTCCAAATATCTTTGCGACCATCGTTATTATAGTCAACCGCGTAAGCGTTAAATGAGGTAGGCATAAATTGCGTTTGCCCCATAGCACCTGCCCAAGAGCCTTTAAACTTATCAAGGGTAATGTGCCCTGACTTTAAAATATCAAGCGCAGCCCAAAGCTGTTTTTTATACATGGTTTCGCGACGACCATCGAATGCGAGCGTAACGAGCGATGAAATTACATTATGGCCACCTTGTATAGCACCAAAGTTACTTTCAAGGCCCCAAATTGCCACAATAAAGCGCGCTTGCACGCCAAAGTCTTTAGCTACTTTTTCTAGCACGTCTTGGTTTTCGGCGTATAATTTACGGGCGCGATCAATTTTCCATTGCGGTACGCGTTTAGGTAAATAGGTTTCGAGCGTTTCTTTAACTTCTGGCTGATTTTTATCTGCAGATACTATTTTTTCTTTATAGCTTGCACCAGCAAATGCTTGATCAATAAGCTGGCTGTCGTAACCCTTTGCAATTGCTTCTTGCTTTAAAGCGTCTAAATATGTTTGAAATTCAGCTTGGGTTTTTGCCATTACAGATGTGCTTAAACATACTCCACATAAAATTATGGCTAATTTTTTAATCATTCTCGGCTCCGTTTTCTTTTCGCAATTGGCTTAACAGATTCTCTTGCGGAGGCGGTATTTGTAAATAATACCCTTTTTCTGTCAATGCTGCTTTTACGGTTTCTAAATCAGCTGTACCTAACACCTCACGTTTTGCTAGGTTTATCAGCATCACATATTTAGGTTGACCAAACATAGCCATTAAAGGTTCCGGAACTTTAGTAAAATCATCTCTTTTTTCAACAAATAAGAAGCTATCCGCTTTTTTCTTACTTTTATATACCGCAGTGAGCATTATGGCCCTATAAATTCTTGCTTAACAATGATTCACACTATAACATGAGAGCAATAATAAGTTAGAAAAATTAGATTGAAAATTTCAATAAAGGCCTTATTCAGCCTGAGTTTATCTAAATTTAATCTCTGATCAGATAATTCAATTGAGCGTGTATGTCAGAACAAATTTTTGAGCTAAAAGGGAATCTTTTTACGTTATCAGTTTTACATCTTTATAGTACTGATATAAATCTTTTAGCAGAGCAACTGTATATAAAAATAGCCCAAGCACCCAAGTTTTTTGAAGGTGCGCCTATTGTTGTTAACTTAATTGAGATAAAAAATAACTCTCTCGATTTTGTCCATTTAAAGTCATTACTTGAGCGCATGAGCTTTAATGCCGTTGGTGTATGTAATGGCTCAGACGAGCAACATACGCAAGCCAAAGCTGCTGGCCTATCGGTATTAAATTATTCACAAGACGTTAAGAGTGAATCTGTTAAAAAAGAACCCAATACATCTATTGTTGAAAAAACAGTGCACTTGCCTGCACAAATAATTAATGGCACGGTACGCTCTGGTCAGCAAGTTTATGCAAAAGATCGCGATTTAGTGGTACTAGGTGCTGTAAGCCATGGCGCAGAAGTTATTGCTGATGGCAACGTACATATATACGGAACCCTGCGTGGCAGAGCAATCGCTGGCGCAAAAGGGTTTAAAAACGCACATATATTTTGTAATCGCTTAGAAGCAGAACTTGTTTCTATTAATGGCAATTACTGGATCAGTGATTCACTGCAAGGTGAACACTGGGGTAGCGCTGTGCAGATACAACAAAAAAATGAATCATTAGAAATTTCAGCTTTGGTTAAAGGATAAATCTCATGGCAAAAGTTATTGTCGTTACCTCGGGTAAAGGTGGCGTTGGTAAAACAACGTCAAGTGCCGCAATTGGTACAGGCTTAGCATTAAAAGGCTACAAAACAGTTATTATCGATTTCGATATTGGCTTACGTAATTTAGATTTAATTATGGGTTGTGAACGTCGTGTAGTGTACGACTTTGTAAACGTAATTAATGGTGAAGCAAATTTAAATCAAGCACTTATTAAAGATAAGCGCGTTGATAAACTATTTTTACTCCCTGCATCACAAACTCGTGATAAAGACGCCCTAACACGTGAAGGTGTTGAGCGCGTGCTTAACGAATTAAAAGAAGACTTTGATTACATTGTTTGTGATTCACCAGCGGGTATTGAAGCTGGCGCTATGATGGCTATGTACTTTGCCGATGAAGCAATTGTAACAACAAACCCTGAAGTATCGTCAGTGCGAGATTCAGACCGTATTTTAGGTATTTTACACAGTAAGTCTAAGCGCGCTGAAGAAGGCTTAGAAAACATAAAAGAACATCTATTAATTACTCGCTACAATCCAGATCGTGTTTCTAAAGGTGAAATGTTATCGGTTGAAGATATTCAGGATATTTTAGCGATTGATTTATTAGGCGTTATTCCTGAGTCTCAAGCAGTATTAAGCGCATCTAACTCTGGCCAACCTGTTATTTTAGACAGCGAATCTGATGCAGGCCAAGCTTATGCAGATGCGATTAGCCGCTTACTAGGTGAGACTGTCGACTTTCGCTTCTTAGATGTAGAAAAAAAAGGTTTATTCAAACGGATATTTGGAGGTTAACGTGTCTTTACTTGACTACTTCCGCTCAGAAAAGAAAAACAGTGCGTCATTAGCAAAAGAGCGATTGCAGATCATAGTCGCGCACGAACGTTCTCAACGAGGAACGCCGGATTACTTGCCACAATTAAAACAAGATATTTTAGATGTGATCCGTAAATACGTTAACGTGAGCAGTGACGCAGTCCAAGTTCAATTTGATCAGAACGAAGATGACTTAGCCGTACTTGAGCTAAACGTAACCTTGCCTGACGAAGAGCCAAAAGTATAAGGCAGTAATTAAGCATTAAATTACTGCTCGCAAAAAAGCCGTTCATTAAAGTGAACGGCTTTTTTATTTTTAACGACTTTATTTTATAGCTTTACCATAAAATGGAAATAAGAGAGTCATTTAAGCTTTTTTATTTCAACTTAATGTTGAACCAGTTTAGCTAACACTTAGGGTTATTATAATAAATAGTTAAACATTGGCCTGAGTAATTAGCCGAGCTTATTCTGCATCACCAAAGAACAACTTAGTGATTAGCTTATTATCAATAGTCTCCCCCTTTAGGGTTCTCACTAACAATTCACTGCCGAGTAATTGCAATGAAAATACTACGTCAGGTTTTACGCGCTTAATTTGCGGAATATGTTTACTTGAATTAACCAAAGCAATTGTTTTGGTGTCCTCGCCAGCAACTTCTTTAGCCGCTAAAATACTAAACGCATTTTCAGCATCATCATTACGTAACGCTAAAATATAATTTGCCTTTTTAGCGCCCGCTTCTATTAAGATATCTGCTGAGCTTGAGTCGCCATAAACAATGTCTGCATCTACCGGGTATTCGTGTTCAGACCCTGTTGGGCACACTAAAGTAACTGCATCGCCACGCTCTACCAAACCGGCATAAACACTGTGTGCGGTGGGTGAAATACCTAAAATAATAAAATGATTTTTTCTCATTACGTTCGAAATCCTACCTTTAACAATTTTTTTAAGATTACCACCAATCACAGGGCCTATAATAGCACTGATCGAAGTAGCAAAAACGGTAATACCCATAACAATAATTGATGCGGTAAATAGTCGCGCCGTAGACGTTACAGGGTAAAGATCGCCATAGCCTACCGTCGACATGCTCACAATAGAAAAGTAAAATGCAGTGGGTAAATCGGTAATAGGGGTACTAAACTCGCTGCCTAAATACAAAGTGCCAAACACAGCATAAAGCATTAATGCACCTGTACTCGTTAGAGCAAACAAACTACCTGCGGTAATACTAGAGCCATCAAAGCTTTTCCAGTATACGAGTAATAACATGCTCACAACCATAGTGTAAGACAATAATATTAGCCCAGAGCTTGACGATGAAATACTAATAACCGCGACCACTATTAATAGTATCAGTGAAAAAGCCCACGCTAAACGTGCTTTTAAAGCTAAGCCAACCGACATTATTATTAAGCCTGCACCTAAAATAAAGCGCGGTAGTTCTGTTATTCCTATTTTATCAATTAAATTTAACCAATCGAGCGACCAGTTTAATACACCCGGTAGCATTTCGAGCATACGTGCAACAACAGGTTTAATTAGCCAGTAACCATTAAAAGCAACCAAAATAGCTAATATCCAAGCTGGTTTACATAGTTCTAATAGTTTACGTTTTATTGTTTCAACTTTCATAAAAAGCACTTTAATAACAGTGGCATATAAAAAATACCACTAAATGAATAGCAAATAAATTAATAAAGCTATTATAACTGCCTCCCAATAATAGGTGCACTTATAATAGTTTAGTATTTATACCTGTTAGCTCAATACACTATTAAGTAAGTTATCTATGTAAGCTAACCTTAGATACTTAAATACGATCAAACATCCCATTCTTTTAGCGTATCTTTTACAAAAGAATAGCGCCAAGAACTAAGCAAATCTGGTTTAATATGCTGCTCTTTTTGTGCTGCAGATAATTTCCAATTCCAACTAATTAGTTGATTAACCTGCTTTTTAGAAGCCATTACATCCTCTGGAATATTATGTTCTTTGGCAACTTTATTAATTTTTTGTTTTATCTCTTTCGCTACTTTTTTGTAACTAGGAAAGTCTATTAAACGCTTTAAAATTGCTGGGTGTTGCTCCTCAGGCAATGCTTTTGCTTGCTCAATACACTTTAGTATTTCGACTCCCGAGCGGTTCACTTCTATCGCCTCAACGCCCGGAATTTGCCTTAATGCATTTAAACTTGCTGGCCCTCGTTTAGCAATTTCTGTCATATTATGTTCTTTTAATACAAAGTTAAGTGCTAAATTTTTACGAATTGCTTTATTTCGACGCCAAACAGCCAGCTCTCTTAATATTGCAAGTTCATGTGGCCTTAGTTGCCACGCATTTTTAATGTCTTTATAGAGCAGTTCATCTGGGGTTTGAAATTCACGCTTATTAGCCACTAACTCACTTTCGCTAATAACAATATTAAATAAATCGGCGGCTTTTACACTGTCAATAATAAGATTAAAACAGGGTAATAAATGATAGGCATCGGCAGCAGCGTACTCTAATTGTTTATTTGTTAATGGCCGTTGCAACCAATTTGTACGTGATTCACTTTTATCTATTTCAATATCCAGTAAGGTTTTTACCATAAGGGCAAAGCCCATGCAGTTTCCTTCGCCTAAAATTTGCAGTGCAAATTGAGTATCGAATAATGGTGTAGGAACAAACCCAGCGTACTTTTGAAAAACTTCTATGTCTTCTGAAGGAGAGTGAAATACTTTTAAAACAGCAGGATCTTTTAAAATTTGCCAAAAATCGAATAATGACAGTTCTGCCAGTGGATCTATAAGTGCTAAATGCTCGCCATCATAAACTTGAATAAGTGCAACTTCTGGGTACAAAGTACGGCGACGCATAAACTCTGTGTCTATGGCTAAAACGGGCTTGTTTTTAATTTGCTCAACAAAAGTATTAAGCTGATTTTGGGTTTCAATTAATTGGTAGTGCACTTAGTCTCCTACAATAAAAAAGCCGACATATGTCGGCTTTTTTAATGGTTGCTAATCTTTCAAGGCTCTTCTGAGTATTTTACCTACGTTAGTTTTAGGTAACTCATCCCTAAACTCAACAAGCTTAGGCACCTTATAATTAGTTAAATTATCACGACAGTGTTTTATTATATCTTTTTCAGTTAAAGAAGGGTCTTTTTTTACAACAAAAACTTTAACTTGTTCACCACTCGTATCGTGAGGGATACCAATAGCTGCTACTTCAAGCACTCCGTCGTGCATGGCAACAACTTCTTCAATTTCGTTAGGGAATACATTAAAGCCCGAGACAATAATCATATCTTTTTTACGATCGACTATATAAAAGAAACCTTCGTCGTCATAAGTGGCTATGTCACCGGTAGCAAACCAGCCATCTTGTAAGCTCTCAGCGGTTGCATCTGGGCGTTTGTAGTAACCAAGCATAACTTGCGGGCCTTTAACCCAAAGCTCTCCTGGTTCACCTTTTGCTGCTTCTTGGCCATTATCAAGAATTAATTTGATTTCGGTACTTGGAGCCGGTAAACCAATTGAGCCATTATATGCCGTTAAGTCATAAGGACTAACGGTAACTAAAGGAGAACACTCGGTTAAACCATACCCTTCCATTAATTTAGATTTTGTAACTGTTTGCCATTTTTCAGCAACTGGGCGTTGTACAGCCATACCGCCGCCTAATGACATTTTTAAGTGACTAAAATCAAGTTCGGCAAATCCTGGCGTGTTTAACAAACCATTAAATAAAGTATTTACACCCGTAATAGCAGTAAATTTAGCTTTACTTAATTCTTTAATAAAACCAGGCATGTCGCGTGGATTAGTTATAAGTACATTTAATCCACCGTACTTCATAAATGTTAAGCAGTTAGCCGTTAATGCAAAAATATGATAAAGCGGTAACGCAGTTATTACCACTTCTTTACCGCGCTCAAGCACTGGGTCTAAACATCCTGAAACTTGCTCAAGATTACCTACCATATTACCGTGGCTTAACATTGCGCCTTTAGATACACCCGTTGTTCCACCGGTATATTGTAAAAAAGCTAAATCACTTAAGTTAACCTCTGGACGTACATAGGCATTTTCGTCGGCTTTAAGTAAGTCGCAAAAATCAATGGTATTTGGCAAAGTATAGCTTGGCACCATTTTTTTAATGTACTTAACAACAAAGTTTACAACATGCTTTTTAATCCCACCCATCATGTCGCCCACTTGGGTAACAACAATATGTTTAACATCGGTATGCGGTAGCGCTTTTTCGAGTGTATCGGCAAAGTTAGCCAATATAAAAATTGCTGAAGTATCAGAATCTTTTAGTTGGTGCTCAAGTTCACGCACTGTGTAGAGTGGATTTACATTAACAACAACACAGCCGGCACGTAAAATACCTAAAATAGCAATGGGCGTTTGTAACAAGTTAGGCATCATAACTGCCACTTTGTCACATTTTTTAAGGCCTAAATCATTTTGAATATAAGACGCAACTTTTTTAGTTGCAGTATCAATTTCATCATAAGACAAGGTTTTACCCATATTTGTAAATGCGGGTAAATCTTTGTAGTCGGTAAAACTTTTTTCAAACACTTCGAGTAATGAGGCATAGTGCTCAGGATCGATAGTTTCAGGCATACCTTCTGGGTAGCGCTTAAGCCAAATTTTTTCCACTCTTAGCCCCTGTTTATAGTTATATTTTTATTAACCTTAATCTAAGTAAGGCACTTTGACAATTGAGCAAATACTCTAATGAAGAATAGTCCCACATTTAACGCTAATATACAATTAACACACGCTACTTTGCACCATAAATGCTTGAATCTGTTCAAAACAGTGCGCACTACTTTGCATATGACAGTGATGCCCGCCCTCTACAGTTATTACATTTAAGCTATTGTAATATTTAGCATAGTTTTCTAAATTTTGTTTTACAAAAGTGTAGCCTGTATCCCCTAGTATTAACTGACATGGCGCAATTAAATTTTTTATTGCACCAATACATTGCGCCTCATCAAACCTAAAACCTGAATGATTTTTAAGCTTTGGGTCGGTTGTTAATGCAAATCCATTTTTAATTGTTTTAATATTGCGCGCCATTAACACCTCAACAAGCTGGCTACTTAAATCTGTTGTTTGCGCACGTGCTTGGTGTATTTGCTCTTTAGATTGATACACTCTTGGCTTTTTATTTTTTAGCCTGCCTCGGTTTAAAATAGCACTTTTAAGTTTTTGCGTTACTTCTTCACTTGGGGTTGTTACGCACCCAATCCCTTCTATAAATGTTACAGACGTTACATAATCACTAAAACAGCTTGCAAACAACCCCGCCACCATAGCGCCCATAGAGTGCCCTACTAGGTGTACTTTTTTTACCCCTAAAGCATTTATAAACTGATATATATCATCAATATAATCTACAAAATAATAGTGTGTGTCGTCGCTACGCCACGACGACAAACCGTGTCCGGCAAAATCAAGGCAATACCACGTTTGCTGTACTTTGGCATTTGCTAACATAGGGATATAACTTGCACTATTATCAAGCCAACCATGCAGCGCAATTACAACTTCATCTCCACTTCCCGCTTTTAAACCATGAATATTTAAATTATTGATTTGAATATTAAATGGTTCCACAGCATACCCCTATTAATTTTATTAATGATTATTTATAACTGTTAGCTCTAACGTGTTTTAAAAGGTGTTTTTAAATCTATCTTTCAGTAGTTATAGACAATGTAACCTTTAATGATAGGTATTTGCTACCAGCTAATTTAAAACAAAGGAGTAATTATAACTAACTAAGCAAGTAAATTAGTTTATATAATCCTGATTTAATAAAGCTTAAGCGCAATATAACTTTAACACTTTGCTTTAGTCGTTCATCGATATTAATTTATTTTTCATATTAACTGTATACAATAACTCCAAGCTATTAAATTAAGTACATTTAAAAGGTACAAACATGAAAAAACAGCTCAGTTTATTGGCGCTTTTATGCAGCGCAACAGGTGCTTATGCAGATTCGGCACCAAAAAACATTATTTATATGATTGGTGATGGTATGGGCCCAGCTTATACAACTGCTTATCGTTACTTTAAAGACGATCCAAACACAAAGGCAATTGAAAGCACTGTATTCGATACTATGTTAACCGGTATGGCACACACCTACCCAGACGATCATACTTATGTTACCGACAGCGCAGCAAGCGCTACAGCGTTAAGTAGTGGTCATAAAAGCTATAACGGTGCTATTGGCGTAGATACCAATAAAAAGCCCGTTAAAACGATGTTAGAAATTGCAAAAGAGCGCGGTATGACCACTGCACTTGTCGCTACTTTACAAATTAACCACGCCACACCGGCAAGCTTTGCGGCTCATAATGAATCTCGCGGTAACTACGATGAAATTGCTAACGATTACATTGATAATAAAATTGCCGGCAAGCTACCCGTTGATTTAATGCTAGGTGGAGGGACTAAATATTTTATTCGTGAAGACCGTAACTTAATTGAAGAATTTAAAGCCGCTGGTTATCAATACTCCGACGACATTAATAACCTAGGCCAAATTACGCAGCTCCCTGCCATTGGTTTATACGCCGAAAAAGGCCTTCCATACGCAATTGATGAACACCCTACTCGCCTTGCAAGATTAACCACTAAAACACTTGATTTGTTAGATGGCCAAAACAAAAAAGGCTTTTTTGTGATGATTGAAGGCAGCCAAATTGATTGGTGTGGCCATGCTAACGATATAGCCTGTGCTATGGCAGAAATGGACGACTTTGCTAAATCGGTCGAAAAAGCAAAAGCATACGTTGATAAAAACCAAGACACGATTTTAATTGTTACCGCAGATCACTCAACAGGTGGTTTAACACTTGGTGCCCACGGACAATACAAGTGGGATACCGAAATAGTTAAAGGCGTTAAAGCCTCGGCTGGTAAATTAACCTCACTATTAATGGATGCCAGTGATTTAAAAACAGTTTGGTCGGCTAATACTAATATTGAGTTTAGTGCTGAGCACCAAATTAAACTTGAGCAAGCTAAAAAAATGGGTAAAAAGCCTTTAAATTTAGCCATTAAAAGTATTATTAACGATGCCAGTTTTACTGGCTGGACAACTGGTGGCCACACAGCAGTTGATGTACAAGTATTTGCCTATGGTAAAGGTAGCGAGCAATTTACGGGCTCACAAAACAATACTGACATTGCCGATAAGCTAATTGCATTTATAGAAAAATAACGTTATTAAATACAATAAATATGTAACAAACAAAAAGCCCGAGCATCTAATATGTTCGGGCTTTTTATTTTTAAATTTTATGCTTGAGTAATTTAAGCGTAAATGTCTACACCAATTAAATCTTGCACTTCAGCACGTCGTTCTAAATTTGCAAATTCGGTATAAGTGGAAATAGCCTTGCTTACTTGTGCTGAGGGTTGGTCGTAAATAGTTTGATTATATTGTGTATTTGCTGCGCTTGCTTTAAAAAATTGATTGGCTAACTCTACGCCTTCACGACTGTTTTTAACATAATCGGTATTCGTTTTTGGCGCAGCAGTGTGCTCTAACAAACCTTGAGGTTTATTAGTAACTACTTTAGCAGAGCTAACTCTACCCGGAATATCTCCGGTAAAAAAACCTGAACCAATAGGCAGCGTCATTACGCGTCTCCAATCTTAATCTATTTAAAATTATGATTTAAAAACAACCGATTTGCAAATACTCGTTATTTAATTTTCACTCTCGACCTGGAAGCTTTTTCCAAGTAACAGTATCGCGTACATATTTAGGCTGTGCATCGCTTGCTTTTACAACGTTACCCGCTAAAAAGCCTGCCTCTACAAATGCTAGCATGTAGCGTGCATCGGGCAGTGTGATCTCGCTATTAATAGTTACGTTATCAAAATCATTCAACGCATCAGGGTATGTTTTAAACCCTGTACCTACAGCAACCGATTGTGGTGCACTATTGGCTATATAATCTTGATTTAACAACTCAGGTTTAATTACGCATTCTTGATTAGCTAATTGCATTAAGCCATTTTGTGCTTGGTAATGCGCAAAGTAAATCTCTCCCATGCGGGCGTCAATACTAGGATAAACACTTTCATGGCCGTGTTGCTCAAACGCTTGTTGCGCCATAATAGCTAACGTAGATACCCCTACAAGTGGCAATTTAGTTGAATATGCAAGGCCTTGTGCAATAGCTACACTAATACGTACTCCCGTAAAACTACCTGGACCTTGACCAAAGCCAATTACGTCTAAGTCTTTTAATTTACAGTTTGCGCTGGTTAATAGCTGATCTATTAATGGCAGTATTTTTTGACTATGCTGCTGTGGGCATTCTTCAAAATGATGAAATGTTTGCCCCTTAAAATGTAAAACAATTGATAGCGCTTCGGTAGACGCATCAAGGGCAAGAATATTACTTTTGATCATTTTATTACTCTAATTAATTTGTTGTAAAAATTTATTGACATCTTCTAAGCTTCGCGTGCGACGCATTGGCGGTAAGCTCTTTAAAAACACTTGCCCATATTGGCGTGTAACTAGGCGGTTATCGCATATTACAAGTACACCTTTGTCTTTACTGTCGCGTATTAATCGCCCTACTCCTTGCTTAAGCGCAATAACTGCTTGTGGTAATTGTATATGTGCAAAGGGGTCTTTTCCTTGCATTTGACAGTCTTGCATTTTAGCTTGTAGCAAAGGATCATCTGGCGCAGCAAAGGGAAGCTTATCAATAATAACACAGCTTAGCGTACTGCCGCGTACATCAACTCCTTCCCAAAATGAAGCTGTTCCTAATAGCACTGCGTTACCATGGCGAGTAAACTTTTCTAAAATAATACGTTTCGACATTTGTCCTTGCATATAAACTGGGTAGTCTATTTGCGTAGTAAGCCCTTCGGCTACTAAATGCATCATACGGTAACTTGTAAAAAGTACAAAACAGCGCCCTTTAGCCGACTTAATTAATTCTAGGGTTAATTTTACAATTGCGTGGGGCATATTGTCTGCATGCGACTCTGGTAAGTAACGCGGCAAACACAGCAGTGCTTGGTTTGGATAATCAAACGGGCTATCTACCATCATGCTTTGTTTGGGTGTTAATCCAAGGCTAGCGTTAAAGTGGTTAAGCTGATTATCGACCGACAATGTAGCCGAGGTAAATACAAACCCTGCGCCAGTATCGGCCATCATTTTAGCAAATTTAACTGATACATTTAATGGCGTTATATTAATAGTTAAATAACGGCGGGTGGTTTCGTACCAATAGCTAAAACCTGTTTGCGTGATATCGAATACCCGCTCCAACTGGCCTTTGAATGCAAGTGCACGTTCAAACGGGTGCTCTATTTTATCGCTTCTGTCTAAGCAAAGTTTTAATACCTGATAAACAAAGTCTAGGTCGCTAATAACCCGATGCAACGCGGCGCAAATTTGCTTATCGCTGAGCTTGGTGCGCCAATCACCACGGCTGCCATCAACGCCAAACTGCAGACGTAAATCGGCAACACTGGTTTCGAGTTTATTTAAGCTTTTACCTAGCTGCAGCATGTCAGGGATTTCGGCACGATAAATGGCACGTAAATCGTTAATTAAATCCACCAGCTTTTTAGTGCTAACGCTTTCGCCAAAGTAATCACTAGCAATTTCGCTTAATTGGTGTGCTTCGTCAAATATATAAGCATCTGCTGTGGGCATCAGCTCTGCAAAACCACTGTCTTTTACCGCCATATCAGCAAAAAATAAATGATGGTTAATTACCACTATATCGGCATCAGCCGCATTTAAGCGTGCTTTTCTTATATAACAAGCCTGAAAGTCGGGGCATTCTTTGCCTAAACAGTTGTCTGCGGTGGAGTTTACATAAGGTAATACTTTTGCATCGTCTTCTATACCAATACAGTCGGCTAAGTCGCCTGACTGTGTTTCGCTGGCAAACTTAGCCACCATAGCTAATTGGTGCATTACATCAGAATCGTCGGTAGGTACATGAGCCACATGCTGATTAAGTCGATAAGTACATAAGTAGTTTGCTCGGCCTTTTAATAAGGCCGTTTTTTTAGAAGCACTTAACGCTTTTACGAGTTGAGGTAAGTCGCGATGATATAACTGCTCTTGCAGGGCTTTAGAGCCCGTAGATATGATGGTTTTACCTTTTGATTTAAGCGCGGGGGCTAAGTAGGCAAAGGTTTTTCCTGTGCCCGTACCGGCTTCAACTACTAGTTGTGAGCTGTTTTTTAACGCATCAGCAACGGCAACGGCCATATCTATTTGTGGCTGTCGTGGTGTATACCCATCTAAAGATAACGCCAAAGGCCCGGTTGCACTAAACAGCTGTTTGATAATACCAATCACTTTATAATAAATAATAGCGCGATTTTACGTAAGCTAACCACCAAGGGCAAGTAATTACAAAGTAGTTTTACTTTTATGACGCTATTTATAAAATAAAATCTTCATTTTAATTATTCATCCTAAATTACCAAGACACGTTATTACTAACTTAGCTTTAAAGTTATGACAACACTATTAACAATGGCTCATTTACTATTAACCAGTTGCGATAGTAAAGTTAAATTAAACGCCTAATTCGCCTATAAATATTGTGACACTATAATACGACAGGAGTACCATAGCAGCCTTGAAACTCGCTTTTTGTGTGTCGCTTATAATTAATTAAGGTTAATCGATGAATGCTTGGTACCTCATTTGCTTTCTTTCTGCACTTGCTATTTTTATTGCATTTGCAAATCAATATATTCTTAAAATGCAAACCACTATTGCCATTACCACAGGCTCGGTTGTCATTTCATTATTGTTGATCATTGCCGTTAAGCTTTTGGGCGATCAAAACGCGTTAGCTATGACCCAAATTGTCTCAAGTATTAACTTTAATGAGTTACTTCTTAAAGGCATGCTAGGCTTTTTGTTGTTTGCCGGCGCACTGGAAATTAACCTGCAAGCTCTTAAAAAACAACGCTGGGAAATAACCGTTTTAGTCTTGTTTTCTACCTTGGTTTCTACTTTTATAGTTGGCTATTTAAGTTTTTACTTATTTGCAGCCTTTGGCTGGCCAGTGCCTTTTATATACTGTTTATTATTTGGTGCATTAATTAGCCCCACCGACCCAATTGCAGTACTGGCTATCATTAAGCAAATGCGTGCACCTGAGGGTATTTCGGTACAAGTTGAGGGCGAATCGCTTTTTAACGATGGGATTGGTTTAGTTATATTTACCACTATTTTTTCAGTAGCCTTTTATGGTACCGATGCAAACTTTAAAGATATAGCCGAGCTGTTTTTTGTTGATGCCCTTGGTGGTATAGCGTTTGGCTTGGCTATTGCACTGGTTGGCCACTTTTTAATTATTAATAGTCGCGACGTAAATATTCGCTTGCTTATTACTCTCACTATCCCAAGCGCAGGATTTGCAGCGGCTAATTTATGGGAAATATCGGGCGCGCTTGCTATGGTAACCAGCGGTATTTTGTTAGGTAATATTACTCGCTCTAAAGCCACTGAACGCACAGGGCCCGATGATACCCGTTATGTAAAAGACTTTTGGCATGCCACGGACAGCTTTTTAAATGCGCTACTGTTTTTAATTATTGGCATGCTCATAGTGACCATGCCCATTACGCTAAGTGAAATTGGCGTAGGCTTGCTGATGATACCTGCTGTGCTTATAGCCCGTTTTATTAGTGTAGGTGCCCCTTTTGTATTGTTTAAACAATTTAGAAGTTACGACAAGCATAGCGTTAAAATATTAACCTGGGGCGGATTAAGAGGTGGCTTAGCATTAGCCATGGCAGCGGCCATACCCCGTGAAGAAGTTTTTATTGGCTGCTCTGATTTACATAACCTAATTGTAATTGTGACCTATGTAGTAGTGATTTTTTCAATTATTATTCAAGGTTTAACTATTTCACCACTTATTCACAGCAGTATTGCATCTGCAAAGCAAACTAAAAAAACGGCTAATTAAGCTATTACTTTGCTGCGGTTAACTGGTTATATACATGATCAAATAGCACCTACTTTGGGGCGTATTTGATCTGTTTTGTAGCTGCGCTTAATAACGCAGCTTAACAACTTATGCCCATGTATCTAGGTGCGGCGTACCGTCTTCATCTTTTTTAATACCCGAGTTATCGGTGTTTTCGTTGATAAGTGACAGTTTTTGTTTTTTTTCTAACTCACGTTTTTTACGCTCGTCTAATGCGACTTTGTCAGTACTCGCACCTTGTTTTACGCCCGCAATATAAAAAGCCCCTTTAGGCTCGAGCGCTAAACGCGTAATTGGCCCTAAGTAGGGGATCATAATATCCATACATCCTCCTTCAATACCAAAATCAATTTATGGTTTGAGCTTTTAAAGCTTAAGTCAATATACATTAATCCTAGTTTATATCGGCGGTTATAACATATTCTTTAATTATGTAAAAAAAGGCTTGCCATATTATGCTGCTTTATGTTTTTATGATACGCACAAATCGAGATACATAACAACACACGTTAACTATATAAACGTTTGTTAAATAGGACAATAAAATGCGCTTAAACCTGACATCAGTACATCACCACCATTCATCGGAATAACCTGTCAGGTCTTTCGCTGAGAGGTTATTCCTAAAAGGAACCTCTGGCGAGTCATAAAAAATTGATTCATTTTCGCCCTGAGGTTCCGCCTCGGGGTTTTTAGTTTTTAAATTAAAGGAAAATGAAGAATGAACAACAGTAATCGTCTACGTATCGCCATCCAAAAGGGCGGCCGCCTTTCAAAAGATTGCCAAGAGCTACTTAAACAGCTAGGTATCAAACTTAATCTTCGTGAACAACGCTTAATTGCACACTCAACTAATATGCCAATTGATGTATTACGTGTGCGCGATGACGACATTCCAGGCTTAGTAATGGAAGGCGTATGTGATTTAGGCATAGTGGGTGAAAACGTACTAGTAGAAGTGCAAGCTGAGCGTTTGCGCCAAGGTATCCCAAGCGAAGTAACTAAACTGTCTAAACTAGACTTTGGTTACTGCCGCCTAGCACTAGCGTGGCCACAAGAGCTTGGTAAGCAAGACAAGAGCTGGTTTGAAGGCAAGCGCATTGCTACCACCTACCCTGAAATTTTAAAACAGTACTTAAAACGCGAAGGCATTAACGCCAGCACGGTTATGCTTACCGGCTCGGTTGAAGTAGCGCCACGTGCAGGCCTTGCTGATGCAATTTGTGATTTGGTTTCTACTGGCGCAACGCTTGAAGCGAATGGATTAATGCAAGGCGATACTATTTTAGAATCAAACGCTTGTTTAATTCAAAATAAAGACCTACAAGATACCGATAAATTAGCACTTATTAATAAGCTTATGCCGCGCCTACGTGGTGTTAGACAAGCTAAAGAAAGCAAATACATTATGCTACACGCGCCAAAAAATAAGCTTGAAGAAATTTGCGAAATTTTGCCTGGCTCTGGTCAACCTACCCTACTTGCCCTTGCCGGTAGTGATGATTATGTAGCACTGCACATGGTAAGCAGCGAAACTTTATTTTGGGAAACCATGGAGCAGCTAAAAGCCCTAGGTGCTAACTCAATTTTAGTTATGCCTATTGAAAAAATGATGGAGTAAGTAACATGCTTCGTTGGAATGAGGAATCTTCACAAGCACAAGCAGCGGCGCTAACACGCCCTGCGGTTTCGGCCAGCGCTAAGGTTGAAGCTATATGTAAAACTATTTTAGCTAAAGTAAAAGAGCAAGGCGACGACGCTTTGCTAGACATGGCTAAAGAGTTTGATAATAGAGCGAACCCACGTTTACGTGTGCCGCTTGATGAAATAAACGCATCTGAGCAGGCGCTCAGTGCAGAGCTTAAGTATGCCATTGATACCGCTTATGCAAATGTAAAATGTTTTCATGAAGCGCAATTACCTAAAGATATTAAATTATCGACCCAACCGGGCGTTGTGTGTGAACTGAAATATCAAGCCATCGAAGCTGTTGGTATATATGTACCCGGTGGCAGTGCTCCACTGCCATCGTCGGTTATTATGCAAGGTGTATTAGCCCAATTAAGCGGTGCAAAAACCGTTGTACTTGCTACCCCCGTACAAGGCGATAAAGCCATTAACCCCGCTATTTTATACGCAGCAAAATTATGCGGCATTACCACGCTAATAGAAAGTGGTGGCGCAGGCGCAATTGCAGCAATGGCTTATGGCACAGAGTCAGTGCCTAAAGTGAATAAAATTTTTGGCCCAGGTAATAGCTTTGTCACTATGGCTAAGCAACTTGTGGCGCAAACTGTACCTGGCATGGCCATTGATATGCCTGCAGGCCCATCTGAAGTACTGGTTATTGCAGATGAACGTGCAAACCCAGAATTTATAGCCGCCGATTTACTCTCACAAGCAGAGCACGGTGCTGACTCGCAAGTTATTTTATTATGTAACAGCGAACGTATTATTGCGCAAACTCAGCAGGCGCTTACTCGCCAACTTGCTAAATTAAGCCGCAAAGAAACCGCCGAGCAAGCCTTGGCTAACTCGTCACTTATTTTAGTTGACTCAATCGCACAAGCGTTTGACGTATCAGCGCAGTACGGCCCTGAGCACTTAATTTTGCAACTAGCAGACTCCACACCCTACCTAAATAAAGTTAAAAATGCGGGCTCAGTATTTGTGGGCGATTATACGCCTGAATCGGCAGGCGATTATGCATCAGGTACTAATCACGTATTACCAACCTATGGTTATAGCGCAAGCTATTCTAGCTTGAACTTACTTGATTTTTTTCGCACCTACACAGTGCAAACAATTACTAAAAGTGGTTTAACCCAGCTGTCAAAAGCTATTTTACCCCTTGCAAATGCCGAGGGCCTTGATGCTCACGCAAATGCGGTTTCAATTCGCTTAGAGGCAATTAAAAATGAGCAATGAGAGCACGCAAGCTAATAACTTATTACCAGCAAATATTGCAGCGCTTGCTGCTTACAGCTCAGCTAAAAGTGAAAAGTTAAGCGGCACAACTTGGTTAAATGCCAACGAAAGCCCCTATGCTAAAACCATCCAGCTGAGTGCTGAAGATTTAAACCGCTATCCAGATCCACAACCACAACTGGTTATTGACCGCTACGCGGCGTATGCAGAGCTTGAAAGCGAAAACGTGCTAATGACCCGTGGTGCCGACGAAGGCATAGAGCTTTTAGTGCGAACATACTGCGAAAGCGCAAAAGACAGCATTGCGCTATTTTTGCCAACTTACGGCATGTATAAAGTCACTGCCGATACACACAATGTCGCCATTAACGCACTAACACAAGCGCAATTATTAAATGGCAGTGTTGATGAAATAGTAGATGCGGTTGGCAGCTCAAAATTGGTATTTATTTGTAACCCAAATAACCCCACAGGCAGCTTAACCCCACTTGATAAAGTGACAGCAATTGCAACAGCACTTGCAGATAAAGCATTGGTTATTGTTGATGAAGCCTATATAGAATTTTGCCCAGAGCAAAGCGCTACAAAATTAATAAACCAATTTAGTAATGTAGTGGTGCTACGTACCCTTTCAAAAGCATTTGCACTGGCAGGCCTTAGAACCGGTTTTACGCTTGCACAAGCAGCAACTCTTGCGCCAATTCGTAAAGTAATAGCGCCGTATCCGGTATCTGGCGTAGTAGCAAGTATTGCAGCGCAAGCAATTGCCCCAGACGCAATTACCTCAATGCGCCGCCAAGTGATTATTTTAAACGCTTTAAAAGCTAAACTTGTACAGTGGCTAAGTGAATCGCCTGCTGTATTAAAAATTCTCACTGGTGAAGGTAACTTTGTTACTTTAAAGTTAGCCGATAAAAACTATTTTAAAATCGCACTTGAGCAAGGTTTGGTTATGCGCGCTTTTACCTTATATGGTGAAAGCGACTGGCTACGCATTTCAATTGGTAGCGAACAAGAACTTAAACAAGTAAAAATTTGGCTTGATGGCCTAGCATTGCCAACAGCCTCAGCAATTTCAGCACAACAGGAAGTATCATGAGTAACCCCTATTTATTTATAGACCGCGACGGCACTATTATTGAAGAGCCAATTACCGACAAACAGGTAGATAGCCTTGAAAAGCTAGCATTTTTACCTGGTGTTATTCCTGCGTTATTACAATTACAAGCCGCAGGTTACCGTTTAGTAATGGTGTCTAACCAAGATGGTTTAGGCACAGATAGCTTTCCTACTGCTGATTTTGACATAGCACAAGACAAAATGATGGAAATAATGCAAAGCCAAGGCATTAGCTTTGACGAGGTATTAATTTGCCCACACTTTGACGAGCAAAACTGTGATTGCCGTAAACCTAAAACGGGCTTACTTACCGAGCTTATGCGCTCAGGCAAAGTAGACTTAGCGCGCTCTTTTGTTATTGGCGATCGCCAGACCGATATTGGCCTTGCTCAAAACTTATGTTGTGAAGGTATTTTATACGACGGCGATTGGAGTGCGATAGTAACTAAATTGACCACCGCAAACCGCGAAGGTCGTGTTACACGCAACACTAAAGAAACCCAAATTGATGTAGCCATAAACTTAGATCAAACTAAAAATGGCAGCATAGACACCGGACTTGGCTTTTTTGATCACATGCTTGATCAAATTCGCACCCACGCAAACATTGGTTTAAACATTAAAGCTAAAGGCGATTTACACATAGACGAGCACCACCTTGTTGAAGACATTGGTATTGCTCTTGGTGTCGCACTTAAACAAGCGCTTGGCACTAAATCGCAAATTGCACGCTATGGTTTTGCCCTTCCTATGGACGAGTGTAAAGCTGAAGCACAAATTGATTTATCGGGCCGTGCATCATTTGTATTAAACGCTAACTTTAGCCGCGAAAAAGCCGGTGATTTAGACGTACAAATGGTTGAGCACTTTTTCAAAAGCTTAAGTGATAACGCCGCAATTAGCCTAATTTTATCGGTAAGCGACGGTAACTGCCATCACCAAGTAGAAGGTTTATTTAAAGCGTTTTCACGTGCTCTTCGTATGGCCGTAGCACAAGACACGACCCAGCAAACAGCCAGCTCTAAGGGATGTTTATGATTGCCATAATTAATACCGGTTGTGCCAATATAAATTCAGTACGTTTTGCGTTTGAACGCCTAGGGCAAACGCCAACAGTAATTACTTCACCAGAGCAATTAGCGGGTTTTGAGCGCGCTATATTACCAGGTGTAGGCCATGCTTCGGTTGCCATGAAACGCTTAGTAGATAACGGTTGGCAACACGCTATAAACGAATACCAGCGCCCGCTAATGGGTATTTGCTTAGGTATGCAGTTACTGTGCGAAAGCACCGAAGAAGGTAACGTGCAGTGCTTAGGTAAAATACCTGGGCATGTAACAGCGCTTGATGTAGGTCAACTTACGTCACCGCATATGGGCTGGAACAATTTAACCATAAATAAAGAGCATGCCTTAACAAAAGGACTAACACCAGACGAGCAAGTGTACTTTGTACACAGCTTTGCGCACACGGTAAACAACGCCACATTAGTAAGTGGCGAGTACGGACAACGTTTTTCGGCCATAGTGGCCAAAGATAACTATGCCGGCATGCAGTTTCACCCAGAGCGCAGCGCTAAAATAGGCGCGCGTTTATTACAAAATTTTGTTGATTGGCAGTTGTAGGCTGCCCCTCATCTATTAATAAAGAGACACACTGTGATTATTCCAGCATTAGACGTATTACAAAATCAAATTGTGCGCTTATACCAAGGCAAATACGAGACTGTACAGTTTTACCCATTCGAGTTAGGCGCGCGTTTAAAAGAATACGCCGACAGCGGCGCAGGTAAACTTCACTTAGTTGATTTAGAAGGTGCCCGCGATCCAAGTAAAAAACAGTGGCAACACATTCAAGCGGCTACAAAAGCACTTAATGTGCCGTATCAAGTTGGCGGTGGCATTCGCTGTGAGCAAGATGTAAGTGATTGGCTAAAAGCCGGCGCAAACCAAGTGGTTATTGGCTCAATGGCGGTTGAAAAACGCGAACAAGTTAAAGCCTGGATTGAGCAGTTTGGCGCAGAGCACTTTGTTATTGCCCTTGATGTAAATAAAACAGCCACTGGCTGGGCTCCGGCAACCCATGGTTGGCTAACTGAATCTGAGTTTGGTTTACTTGAGCTAGTAGATTTTTATGCTAACTTAGGTGTTATCGATTTTTTATGTACGGACATCAGTAAGGATGGCACCATGACCGGCCCATCGTTCGCGCTGTACGAGGATTTAATTAAGCATAACTCAACTATTAAAGTACAAGCATCTGGTGGCGTAAGCTCACTTGATGACATTAAAAAGCTCAAAGAGTTGGGTATTGGCGGTATTATTTTAGGTAAATCACTGCTCGATGGCGCCTTTAGTGTGGAAGAAGCACTAGCAGTAACACGCTAAGAATCTAATATATATACAAAAAAGCACAGTACCTATACTGTGCTTTTATTCATTAACTTAATTATTAAGCAACACCTCAGGTAAAGCCCTTAACCTAGCCTCATACAGTACTTAAAGTAGCCCTAGCAATATGGTAAGCTCTTTCAAACTCGCAATTTTGCAACATAATATACTTACCTGTATCACTGAGTTACACAATCGCACAAACAAAAACATTAACGCACAGATATATTAACGCATTGAATTTACAATGATATTCTTAATAATATGCGCTAAAGTACACTCTTTGTATAACAAATATTAAATTAACATTATAATAACAATTATAATTGCAGTATTTGGCTTTATAGCGTTTACTTCTAATAACAACATAACAATACAGAATTACACTCAATCGATTTGGTATAATTATTCATAAGTCGTTGGGAAAGTTAATAAAAGCAATGGTGATACTCCTTATAAGTAATAAGGTTATTAATAGTTACACAGTTTGTTGTAGGTTTACCGGTTTATATAGTTTAAGCGTACCTGATTTTTATAAAAGGCATAAAATATGAATATAAAACATGTAGTAAAAAATCGATATACGCTAAGCATTGCATTAGCAGTACTACTGTCGGGCTGCTCTGAGCCTGAGGTAGATACAAAAATTGAAAAGGCCCCAAAGCCTGTTAAATTAATTACCATTAAAGATACTGCGCAATCAAACATTCTTACTTATCCTGCTACTGTCGATGCGATAAAAAGCGCAAAGTTGGCATTTCAAGTTGGCGGTAAAATAGACAAACTCAATGTTATTGCAGCGCAATCCGTATTAAAAGGTGACGAACTGGCATCGTTAGAAAAGCGTAACTTTATTAACGAAGTAAACTCTACAAAAATACAGTATGAAACAGCTAATAATGACTTTAATCGCGGAATTAAGCTCTCTAAAGATGGCGTAATTTCGGCTAGAGATATAGAGCAGCTAAAATCGAAAAAAGAAGTTGCTCAATCTCGCTATGACTCAGCAAAAAAAGCACTGACAGACAGTACTTTAGTTGCCCCTTATGATGCAATTGTAGCCGCTGTACCAGTAGAGGCGCTTGAGAATGTAAATGCAGGCCAGCATATAGTTACTTTATTTGGTAAAGGCGAAATGGAAGTGGTTGTTAATATTCCATCTTCTATTGTTGCCACCGTTGACTCGCGTACAGACAGCCGTGCCTTTGTACTTTTAGAATCAGCTGCTAATACTCCTATTCCTGCTACATTTCGTCGCGCTAATTTAGAAGCTGATACGTCTAGCCAAACTTATGAAGTTAGGTTTTCATTTGCTGTACCGCAAAACCTAAATATTTTACCCGGCATGAATGCCAGTTTACGTATCGAATTTGATAATAAGTCGACTACAAATGAAATTACTCTGCCTACATTTGCTATTTTTGAAGAAAATGGCCAGCACTATGTATGGGCAGTAAGTGAATCTATGATCGTGAGTAAAACGGTTGTCACCTTAGTAAACGGTATTGGTGAAGAACTAGTTGTTACCAGTGGTATAAAAGCCGGCGATGTAATTGTTGGTGCCGGTGCAAATTATGTAACCGATGGTATGAAAGTACGCGCTTGGACTAAGTCATAGGAGCTTGAGTAATGGATTTAGCAAAGTGGACTATTAATAACAAACTCATTAGTACCATAATTATTATACTGACGTTAGGCTTTGGCTTCTCTTCATATAAAAACATGGCACGATTTGAAGACCCTGAGTTTATAATTCGTACCGCACAAGTGTTTGTTCCTTACTCTGGTGCGAGCCCTTTAGAGGTAGCCCGAGAAGTAACTGAGCCTTTAGAGCGTGCTATTCAAGAATTGCAGGAAATTGATACCATATCGTCTACCTCTTCATCGGGTATGTCTGAGATCAAAGTTGAGATTAAATCGGAGTTTTCGCCGACAAAGTCTGAGCTACAGATAATATGGACCAAACTAAGAAATAAAATTAATGATGCTCGCCCTTCCCTTCCACCAGGTACAGGTACGCCACAAATATTTGACGATTTTGGCGATGTATATGGTTTGAGCTATTTAATTACAGCCGAGGGTTACTCTCCTGATGAGCTGCATGCTTACGCTAAAAACCTGCAAAGTGATATTTTACAAGTTAAAGGCGTTGCTAAAGTAGCCATGACCGGTGTTCAACAAGAAGGTATTTTTGTTGAAATAGCCCGTGAAGATTTGGCCACTTTAGGTAGCTCAATCAGTAATATTTATTCAATTTTAGATAAGCAAAATACAGTAATAAGTGCCGGTAATACGCAAATTGGTGATCAACGTATTTTTATAGATCCAACCGGCTCTATTAATTCTATTGAAACAATACAAAATCTATTAGTGAGCGCCACCAATGACGGTAAAGCTATATATTTAAAAGATATTGCTAATGTATATCGTGGTTTTCAAAGCCCAGCAACTAAACTTGTACGTTACAACGGGCAACCGGCAATTTCTTTAGGGGTTGCCAGTGTGCTTGGTACTAACGTTGTTAAAGTGTTTGAGCGCGTAGATGAGCGCGTTAAACAAGCTGAAAACGTGAGACCCATTGGTATAACAGTGCATGAATATTATCATCAAGGTAAGGTTGTTCAGGCATCGGTAGATAACTTTGTAGTAAATGTAATTGTGGCATTAATTATTGTTGTTGTTACTTTACTTGTATTTATGGGGCTGCGCTCTGGGCTTGTTATTGGCGCAGTATTACTACTAACTATTTTTGCCACGCTAGCAACCATGGACTTTAGCGGCATACCCATGCACCGAATTTCACTTGGGGCATTAATTATTGCTTTAGGGATGATGGTTGATAATGCCATTGTTGTCACCGAGGGAATACTGGTGGGTACTAAACAAGGGCGCAAAAAGCTAGAAATAGCATCTGAAGTTGTAAAGCAAACAAGGTGGCCTTTATTAGGCGGCACTTTGGTAGGTATTGTGGCCTTTGCACCTATAGGTTTAGCACCGGGTGATACTGCCGAATTTACTGGGCATTTATTTTGGGTTATTTTAATTTCTTTACTTTACAGTTGGTTATTTGCAATTACCCTAACGCCACTATTTTGTTTTTGCTTGTTTAAAGAACAAGATAAAGACACCTCTACAACAGCTAAGCCTAATATGATTATGGCGGCTTATCAATCCATTGTTGTTAGCTCGCTTAATCATCGCTGGTTAACAGTTGCTGTAGTGATATTTACTTTTAGTGCATCAATGTGGGGATTTCAGTTTGTAAAATCTGGGTTTTTCCCAGCCTCTACAACACCACAAATGGTAGTAGATTTTTGGTTACCGCAAGGAACTGATATCGAAAAAACCAAAAAAGATATGATCAAGCTTGAATCCTTTATTCAACAACAAGAGAGTATTGAGGGCCTACAAACCTTAATTGGTGGTGGCGGTTTACGATTTATGCTTATTTATGGAGCAGAATCACCAAACAGTTCTTATGGCCAAATATTAGCTAAAGTAGATGACTATAAAGTGCTTGATACTATGATCCCTAAAGTACAAGCGTATATAGATGACACCTTCCCAGAAGCGCAGGGCAAAGTATGGCGTTTTGTAATGGGACCCGGAGGTGGTTCTAAAATTGAGGCTACATTTAAAGGGCCAGAACCCGCAGTAATTCGTGAATTAGCCGATAAAGCGAAAGCAATCATGATTGATGACGGCGGTGCACTCTCAATTAAAGATACTTGGCGCCAGCAAGTTAGGGTTATTGAACCGCAATACTCGCCAATTAATGCCCAGCGTGCAGGTGTAACACGCAAAGCAATTGCTGAAGCGTTACAACAAAACTTTTCTGGTAAAACGGTTGGCCAATATAGAGAAGGTGAAGAGTTAATTCCTATTATTGTTAGAGCTCCCCTAAAAGAGCGCTCGAATGTTAATGATATAGGCAACATTCAAATTCCTAGCCAAATCACAGGTAAAACAATCCCATTAGAGCAAGTTACTAATGGATTTAAAACCGTATGGCGTGATGGTATTTTAAAGCGCGAAGATAGAATGTGGACAATTAAGGCTCAAGCCGATCCACTTCCTGGGCAGCTTGCATCTGAATTATTTAATCGAGTAAGGCCACAAATAGAAGCGATTGACTTACCTGCCGGTTACACATTGGAATGGGATGGTGAGTATGGGCAATCAAAAGAGTCAAATGAAATGCTTGCATCAACACTACCACTTGGCCTTTTAGCTATGGTGCTAATTGTAGTGGTGTTATTCAATGCTTTAAAACAACCTATTATTATTTGGCTTGTGGTTCCGCTGGCTCTTATAGGCGTGGTATTTGGCTTAGTAACAACTCAAACCCCACTTGAGTTTATGGGGATATTAGGATTGCTCTCTTTATCTGGTCTACTCATTAAAAATGCCATTGTATTGGTTGATCAAATGGATATGGAAATTAAGCAAGGTAAACCACGTTATGATGCCATTGTCGATTCGGCTAATAGCCGAGTAAGACCAGTAATGATGGGAACACTAACAACAGTACTTGGGGTAATACCGCTTTATTTTGATGCGTTTTTCCAATCAATGGCGGTTGTATTAGTATTTGGCCTACTCTTTGCCACATTACTAACCTTAATTGTTATACCTGTGCTTTACGCTATTTTTATGGGCGTTAAAAAGGATGAACGTACGCCAGTTAATGCCTAAGGTAATAAACTAAATATTGCAAAGTAAATAAAATATACGGCCAGCTAATGTAAAATATTATCTGGCCGCATGCTTTTTTATACCCAACCCACAACATAAAATATCGCTCTATGCTGTTGATAAATAACTAGCTTCATAACTTTAATAAAGTGCCCATCAGCGTACTTGTTAACACTGTTGGCGGCGATGGTACAGGTAAATAAAACCCTTGCGACATTAAAGTAGCCAATTTAAACGCGTATTTGATATGAATGTGTTTACCATGTGCCGACTTTGTCAATTAGTGGCTCCTCACATGAAAAATAGCGATTATGGCAGCATAATTAATATCTCTTCTATGGCGAGCGTTAACAACAGCCCCGCTATTAGCGCCATGGCCCACGCGCTGTAAGTACTGATGCACTTAAAAAGTGCTTACCTCTGAAGTATTAAAACAATGTTACTTCATACTTTTATTATCAATACGTTAAAGCTAACTCCATAGTTAATCCAACAAACTCATTTTATATCGCAACTTACTTAACATAACCAACTTGCTTAACCCTATTTCCCCGTTATAAAACCTCTAAAAACCCTCATACTAACGGTACTAAAATAACCCAAAGTAATATTTTTCAGTTAAGCATTTAATGGTCAACACTATATTTGTATACTATACTTAAGTTATTCATAAATAGGCCCTTAGAGCTTATAATTAAGGTGAGGGACCGCATTGACTAATCATTTAACGCTACATTTTGTAACGCCAGAAATGCTCAAAGCAGCGGTGATCACAGCCAAATATGACCCCATACTTGTTTTAGCATCTGTATTTACAGCGGTATTTGCATCTTATATTTCATTTTTACTTTCTGCTCGTATTAAAGGCGCGCAACTTAAAAACGAAAAGCTTTTTTGGACCCTACTGTCATCATGCTTTTTAGGTGCAGGTATTTGGGCAATGCATTTTGTTGGCATGTTAGCCTACCAACTCCCTATTCCTGTAAGATACAATATACCTATAACACTAGTTTCAATTTTACCCAGTATATTTGCTAGTTATTTTGTTATATCCCCTAATTTAGAGCGTTTTAAACACTTATGGTTTAGAAGTATACTTATGGGCTTAGGTATTTGCAGTATGCATTACGTAGGTATGATAGCCATGATAATGCCAGCGCATATGGCTTATGAGCCCATTCTGTTTACGTTCTCTGTATTTGTTGCCGTAGCACTTTCGGGTTTAGCTTTAAAAATAAATGAATTACGCCAAACAACGCAAAATAAACAAAAGCGGGTTAACTTCTTAGCAGCGCTGGTAATGGGCAGTGCTATTTCGGGTATGCATTATATTGGTATGCTCTCTATGTATGTATTTGAATCTAGCCATACAACCTACCTTGCAAATGACAACAGCGCACAACTTGCCCAAGTGATTATATTTGTAGTGCTAGTATTGAGCTTATTTTTAGTAGGCAGTATGGAATTACGCGCCAGAAGCTTGTTATCGGCAAAATTAAAAGCAGTACTAAATACAGTACAAGACGTAGTGATATGTTTTGATCGCCAAGGCATTATCGAATTTGCTAACCCTCCAACCGCTAAAGTATTTGGTTTTGATCAACAAGCGTTAATTGGCAAAAACATTGCTATATTGCTGCCAAAAAAGCATGCAAAGCTTTATCATTCATTTAATGAAGATCAATCCAACTTTGGCAAAAGTCAATTATTACAGGGGTGCAAAAATTGTGGGCAAGAGTTTCCTATAACAATCGCAATCAACCCTATAAGTGAGCTAACTAACGCCCCTTTAGTCGCTACTATTAAAGATTTAACCGATATTCAAAACCAAGAAGCCTTTACACAAACTATATTTGATGCCCTACCTAACATTTTATTTATTAAAGAAACTAAGAGCCTAAATTATAGTCATGTAAATAAAGCCGCTGAAAAATTACTTGGTAAATCACAAGAACAGCTTATTGGACTAAATGACTTTGATATATTCCCAGCAGAGCAAGCAAAGTTTTTTGTAAAAGCTGATCGCAAAGTATTGAACTCCAACAATTCGCTAACAATTAACGAAGAACCCGTAACCATAAATGGAACAACTCGTTATTTACGTACTCACAAGGTGATTATAAAAGATAGTATAGGTAAGGCTAAGTTTTTACTTGGTATTGCTGAAGATATTACTGAGCTCAGAGAAGCTAGAATTGAGCTAGATAATTTGCATCATCGAATGGCATTAGCCGCAGATGCGGCTAATATTGGCATATGGGAATGGAACTTTAAAACCGATGTGCTTATTTGGGATGACTGGATGCACACACTTTATGGCATTAAAAAGAGTACTTTTTCTAGTAACTATGCTCAGTGGTCACAAACAATTCATCCTGATGATTATGATAGTGTTACAAATAGCCTGACCAAGGCAATAGCAAACAATGAAAAGTTTCATGCTGAATTTAAAATTATACTGCCCTGTGGAACAATACGTTATATAAACGCCGATGGCCGAGTATATGGTGATAGCATAGTCGGTATTAATTCTGATATTTCAAAGCGTATTATCGCTGAAAACGAAGTACTCAAACTAGCTCAAACCGATTATTTAACCGGGCTTGCAAACCGCAACACCCTAACAAAGTTTGCTGAATGTGAGTTTAGAAAAGCTAAACAAGAGAACAGTAAAGTAGCTTGTTTATATTTTGACTTAGATAAACTTAAGCCAATAAACGATACTCACGGCCATATAGTTGGCGATTTTGTATTAACCGTAATAGCCGATCGTTTAAAGGATATTACCCGTAAAACAGACTGTATCGCGCGTATTGGCGGGGATGAGTTCGTTGTTATAAGCACCGATATTGAAAACGTCAACCAAATAGAAAAACAAATAACCAGATACTTAAACGCTATTGAGTTACCTATTGTGTTGCAAGATAACGAACTCTTAATTACAGTGAGCATTGGCTATGCGTTATATCCCGACGAAGCAGCAAACTTAGATGAGTTGCTTAACAAAGCGGATAAAAGAATGTATGAACATAAAAGTAAAAAGCATGACCATGCTAATAACAGCCAACCACAAGTCAATTTAAGTTGAGCATTTAATTTTAACAATACATAACTTAAATGAACTGAACTGAAAAACTCAAATATTCCTACAGCTTCACTATGTATATCCTAAAAAGCGCTAAGTTAGCGGCTGCTTAGAGCCGTTCATTATAGGTTAACGCATTAATACAGCACGTAATTAGCATCCGTAAACACGCACTTTTTGTTATTTATACAATCCTCTGAATAGCTTTAAAAGTAATTAACTATAAGATATTTCGCCTATAAATAACGCTTAGATATATATATACTGTAGGTAATTATTAAGATCACTTTTGCCGACAATAATGTTTTTGATGTTGTTGTTATTCATGCAAAATATTAACGAAAAGAATAGTAGCTATGACTTTCAAAAATAAACACACTACCTGCGAGACTTTCCCATGTTATCAAAACGTATAATTCCATGTCTCGACGTTAAAGACGGCCAAGTAGTCAAAGGCGTAAAGTTTAAAGGCCATGAAGTAGTTGGTGATATTTTAACTATGGCAAAAGCTTACAGCGAAGCCGGTGCAGACGAACTGGTTTTTTACGAAATTAGTGCCAGTGTTGAAAAACGCTTACTCGATGTAAATTGGGTAGAGAGTATTGCCCGCCATATTGATATTCCTTTTTGCGTGGCAGGCGGTATTAAGTCGGTTGCCGATGCAGCTCGCGTACTTGAACGCGGCGCAGACAAAATCAGCATTAACAGCCCTGCTATTGCCCGCCCTGAGCTAATAAAAGAGCTGCACGATGAATTTGGTAAGCAATGCGTAGTGGTCGGTATAGATAGCTTTTACGATGAAGTGACCGGTGAATACTTAGTGTACCAACTTACTGGCGATCCTAATGCGTCAAGCCGTACCCGCTATAAAACGCAAGAATGGGTTAAACGTGTACAAGATCTTGGTGCTGGCGAAATAGTATTAAACTGTATGAACCAAGACGGCGTACGTAACGGTTATGATATTGAGCAATTAAGTAAAATACGCGAACTGTGTAATATTCCTCTTATCGCCTCAGGCGGTGCTGGATCTATGCAAGATTTTGTAGATGTGTTTAAACAAAGTGAAGTTGATGGCGCACTTGCAGCCAGTGTTTTTCATAAAAATGTGATTAACATTGGTGAACTAAAACAATTTTTAACTAATAACCAAGTGGCCGCAAGATTATGATATTAACACTCGACAACCAAACTCAAGTTGATTTCACTAAAAGTGAAATGATCCCTGCTATTATTCAAGATGCACGCTCTGGTATTATTTTAATGCAAGGCTTCATGAACAGCGAAGCACTTAACGTGACATTAAAAACTGAAAAAGTAACCTTTTACTCGCGCTCAAAAGAGCGTTTATGGACCAAAGGCGAGTCATCTCAAAACTATTTAAATGTTGTGTCAGTGCATACCGATTGTGATAACGATTCTATTTTAGTACTTGCCAACCCAGAAGGCCCAACGTGCCACTTAGGCACACAAAGCTGTTTTGGCGATGATGCAAAACCAAGCCTAAGCTTTTTAGCGCAACTTGAAGATGTTATTGTAGCGCGTAAAAACGACGACCCAGCTAAAAGTTATACAGCGTCTTTGTTTGCAGAAGATTTAAGCCGTAGTTGTCAAAAAGTAGGCGAGGAAGGCGTAGAAGTTGCCCTTGCAGCAATGAAACACGATAACGATGAGCTAACAAACGAGTCGGCTGATTTAATTTATCACCTTACAGTGTTATTACAACGCCAAGGCTTAGCCCTTGAAGACGTAGTAAAATGCTTAATAGGTCGCCATAAGTAAGTTGTAGCTTTAATACCAACAACTTCCTATAAAAAGCACACTTAAATTATTTAGTGTGCTTTAGCACATAGCGCACTAAATTCATTAATTAAAAGGATATATTGAATGAAGAAGTTAGCCTCTGTCGTATTTACTGGCTTGGTAATTTCAGGTTGTTCTAGCGTTGTTACTGAGCAAACAGCCGCCATAGATCAACTTACACCATGTAATAAAATTCAAACCTTACTAGGTGCATACGATACCCGTTTTGAATCGCTAAAAACAACCAAAGTAACCACAAAATTTATGGATAGCTGGAGCACTAACTATCACTTAGTGGGTCAACAGTGCCAAATTACTGCGTTTGATCATGACAATGTTATTTACCGCTGTCAAAATAGTTACAAAGAGCAAATGGCTGCTGTAACAGATCATCAAAAAGCTGTCGCTTTTACTCGCCAATGCTTGCTTGAAAGTAATTGGCATGAAAGCCAAAAAGAGTCAAAAAACTCGATTCGTACTACTTTCGTACTTGATGAAAACACCCCTGTTATTTCAATCTACACAGGTAAAACGTTATCTAGTTTAAAATCGTGGTCTACCTCATTAGAAATTGGCAAATCAGTGGCTACTAAACAATAATTTTTTTATAGGGTTTTATGGGTTTTCAAACAAAAACTAGCAAGTCTAAATTTAAAACCGATTGTATTGGAGTTTGCCAACGACGCAGTGGGCTATGTACCGGCTGCGGTCGTACCAATGATGAAATTTTTGAGTGGATTATTTTATCTGAAGATGAAAAAAAGGTGATTTTAGCAACCCCACGAGCCGATTAAGCAATGAATAGCTGGGGTTTTAATAGGTAAGCTAAACATCTGGGTTATAAAACTTTAACTTCAATAATAGACTAAAACTAACTGTTGTTAAATTTAGCCTGTTATTGAACGTTTGAAATAAATGGTATCTACTTTATTACTCATTATTTTTGTATTTATACCTTATAGGTTACCCGCTAGCTAAATTTATATCGGTTTGCGTAGCTTGAAAACAAGCGCTTACAACCTGCTTAAATGATTTATTAATGTCGATACTAATTACATTTAACTCATCTGCTTGGGGGATTTCCAATGTCTCGAATTGACTTTTTAATAGCTCAGTAGGCATAAAGTGCCCTCTTCTATCTTGCATTCGCTGCTTAACTAATTCAAAATTTCCCTGTAAATGTAAAAAAGTAATATTCACATTTCCTTCGCATATTTGCTCTCGGTATTTTTTCTTTAAGGCTGAACAAACAATAACGGCCACTTCATTTTTCTGCTCAATACTAAACGCAGCGTCACGAATTCTTTCTAACCACGGCACCCTATCATCATCATTAAGCGGTTGTCCTGATGACATTTTTAAAATATTTGCTTTGGGATGTAAATCATCGCCATCAATAAATTTAGCGTCCATTTTTTTCGCAAGCGCATAACCAATACTCGACTTTCCGGTGCTTGATACACCCATAATAATAAATATTCGACCCATATTTATGTGGCTCATTTAGCTAATCTCACTCTACTTTTTTAAAAATTCATTAGCTTTGAATGAATTTTTATATTAAGTTACTGGTAACATGTTACGCGTAACTTAATATAATATGAAATTAAACACAAGTTAACCGTCATAATTTGAGTTGGATTTAAGTAGGGAACATATGTCAGATTTATCTTTAATACTAACCGCGGTAGGCTCTATTCTACTGTTACTTTTTTTAGTCATGAAAGTAAGGCTACACGCGGTTGTCGCTTTAATTTTAGTTTCGATGATAGCCGGGCTATTCTCTGGAATGAGCCCACAAATGATCGCTGGAACTATCCAAAAAGGAATGGGCGGCACTTTAGGCTTTGTTGCTGTAGTGGTTGCATTAGGTGCTATGTTTGGCAAAGTAATGGAAGAGACTGGAGCGCTTGACCGTATTGCTCATACCTTATTACATCGTTTTGGCGAGAAAAACGCTAACTGGGCGCTCACCTTTACTGGTTTTATATGTGCTTTACCACTATTTTTTGATGTTGCTGTGGTACTTTTAATTGGTATTGCATTTGCTGTGGTACGTAAAAGCGGTGGTAGTGTTATTAAAATAGGTATCGCATTGCTTGCTGGTATTGCTGCTTGTCAGGCATTTCTTATCCCTGCGCCAGGCCCTATTTTAGTGGCATCTCAACTTGGTGCCGATTACGGTTATATGATTTTATTTGGTTTGCTTGCTGCTATTCCAGCTATGATCATTGGCGGCCCTCTTTGGGGATCGCTAATTGCTAAGTCAATTCATGTTGAACTACCTGAACACGCCCAAAATAATGATAATACTAGAGACGGTGAGGGCGAGCCTAGTTTTGGCTTAGCTCTAGGTTTAATTGCACTGCCATTATTAATGATTGCTTTAAATACGATTGGCTCTCGTTTTGTTGAACAACAATCTAACTTACATCATTGGTTGGAGTTTATCGGTCACCCATTTACTGCAATTCTTGCAGCTTGCTTAATGGCATTTTATTTACTGGGTGTAAAACGTGGTGTGCCTCAAGATCGTATAATGGAAATTTGCAGTAGTGCCTTACAACCTGCTGGCGTTATCATTTTGGTAACAGGCGCTGGGGGAGTATTTAAACAAGTATTGGTTGATTCGGGTGTAGGGGAAGCGCTTGGTAATATGCTTGCGGGATCTGGCTTACCGATTGTTATGTTAGCTTTTATACTAGCAGCCGCTGTACGCGTAATTCAAGGCTCTGCAACTGTTGCTATGCTTACAGCATGCGGTTTAATTATACCTATGTTAGAGCCGCTTGGACTAGATGGCGCTCAACTTGCATCGGTTACTATCGCCATTGGTGGAGGCTCAATCGTTTTATCGCATGTAAATGACTCTGGCTTTTGGTTAGCTAATCGCTACCTTGGCCTAACTGAAATGCAAACGCTGAAAACATGGACGGTGATGGAGACCATTATTGGTACAACGGGTGCTATTGTAGCTATGATTATTTCCCTCTTTTTATAAATTATTTTTATTCAAAACCCTGAATATGTCCGATGCTGTGCTTAAATAGCAGCATCGGTGTTTACTTCGAGTGTTATAGCTTTTACTGTTTGATGGAGGCAAGCACCATATTTCACTTACAACTCAATATTCTAGGTTTAATATTTGGTTGCTTTATGAGTGACATAGTTAATCAAACACTTTCACCTAAATGAATCACATAACCGGTATCACATATTTGCTCATCGGGTATTTCAATATCTGCTGTTGAACTAATACGACTGAGTAATTTAGCCCCCGCAAGGTTACCAATCTGATAACGCGGCGTGATCACACTGGCTAGCTGAGGCACCATAGACTGACCAATATCATGGCCATGAAAGCCTGCAACCCCCATGTGTTGAGGAACAGAAATATTATTTCTTTGACACTCAAAAATAGCACCAATAGCCAAATCATCATTAGTACAAAATATACAGTCAGTATCTGGGTGTTCAGTACGTGTTTTTTGCAATAATTTAGCGCCCAAACTAAACGACGAAGCTTCATTTGTCATCACACTTTTAGGAGTAAGCCCCCTTAGTAACATTGCGTCGCTATAGCCTTGAAACTTCAATTGTGTGCGCATATCTAACCTTGCACCAAGGTAAACAATATTCCGGTAGCCTTTATCTAAAAGCGCATTGGTCATCTCAAAAGCAGCTTTAGCGTTATCAAAACCAACCGCTTGTTGTATTGGAGTGTGATGAATATCCATTATTTCAACCACAGGAATATCCGCCATAGCAATCATTTTTCGGGTTCTGTCGGTATGCGTGGTTTCCGATAATATTAACCCATCAACATGATATGATAATAAATATTCAACTCTCTTTTCTTCAATGTCGGGGCTATAGCCATAATGCGCGAGCATTGTTTGATACCCAGCAGGCTCAGTAATATCTTCAATTCCGCGAATAACTTGCGAAAACACTTGATTAGTTAACGATGGGACAAGCACACCTATAGAGTAGCTTTTGGCATTGGATAATAAATCAGGGGCTTTATTAGCAATATAACCAAGTGAATCTATGGCTGCTTTAATTTTGATTTGAGTTGTTGCTGATACTTTCTCTGGGTTACGTAAATAACGACTTACCGTCATTTTAGTTACCCCTACTGCATCCGCTATATTTTGAAGTGAAGAGCGTTTATTTTTTTTCATCACAGGTAATTAATTTATTATGTTACAAGTAACATAACAATTATAATCGCGGTTAGCC
Organism: Pseudoalteromonas sp. SR45-4; assembly: GCF_014163535.1. Classification (NCBI taxonomy): domain Bacteria; kingdom Pseudomonadati; phylum Pseudomonadota; class Gammaproteobacteria; order Alteromonadales; family Pseudoalteromonadaceae; genus Pseudoalteromonas; species Pseudoalteromonas sp. SR45-4. The sequence goes on along the minus strand of NZ_JACJDO010000010.1, from coordinate 20,998 downwards.
ACTTTTAAGCTATTTTTCTAGGTAAATTTAACCTTATTGATAATATCTATACTGCCTAGGCTTACTTAAATCAACTGATTATCAAATTAGATACTTAATTATATGCTTTTCAATGAAAAAAATACAAATGCCTCAGTGTATAGAGGCATTTTAAACGATGTTATTACTTATAAATAGCTTACGCTTTATCGAGCGCTTGACTTACATCTGCAATAATATCGTCGATATTTTCAATACCAATCGATAAACGCACTAAATCACGGCTCACACCTGCATTAGCGAGTTCTTCATCATTAAGCTGACGATGCGTGGTTGATGCAGGATGACACGCTAGCGACTTAGCATCACCGATGTTTACCAAACGCAGTATCATATTGAGTGCGTCGATAAAACGAGTGCCTGCTTCCAAGCCACCTACAATACCAAAACTTAATATACCCGATGCTTTACCATTAGTTGTTTTTTTACACATTGCGTTGTATGGACTTGACGCTAAGCCTGCATAGTTAACCCATGAAACTTTAGGGTGCTTTTGTAAATACTCAGCCACCTTTTGTGCATTTTCGCAGTGACGTTCCATTCGCAAACCTAAGGTTTCAAGGCCAATTAGAATGTCTGATGCATTTTTTGGTGCAAGTGCCGCACCGGTATTTCTAAGCGGAACCACTCTACAGCGACCAATAAACGCGGCTTCTGCAAAGGCTTCGGTATAAACAACATTATGATAAGACGGATCGGGCTCGTTCATCATGGCAAAACGCGTAGCATTTGCTTTCCAATCAAATTTACCTGAGTCAACAATCATGCCGCCAATGGCAGTGCCGTGCCCGTTTATGTATTTAGTTAATGAATGCACCACTATATCGGCACCCAGCTCGAATGGGCGGCATAAGTACGGCGTTGCTACTGTGTTATCAACAATAAGGGGCACACCTTTACTGTGTGCTAGTTTGGCTAATCGGGCAATATCAACAATATTACCTGCAGGGTTGCCAATTGATTCACAAAATACTGCTCGAGTATTATCATCTATTGCGTTTTCAAAGGCCTCAAAGTCATCTGCTTTGATCATCCGTGCTTCAATACCTTGGCGTGGTAATGAATGTGCAAATAAGTTGTAAGTGCCGCCATATACTTGGCTAGTACTAACAATGTTGGTGCCAACTTCACATAAACATTGAATTGCGTAAGTAATTGCTGCCATGCCAGAGGCTACAGCCAGTGCGCCTACGCCCCCTTCCATAGCCGCGATACGCTGCTCTAATACTGCGTTAGTTGGGTTCATAATACGGGTGTAAATATTACCAGGTACTTTTAAATCAAATAAATCAGCACCATGCTGGGTGTTATCAAACGTATAAGATGACGTATTATAAATTGGCACTGCTGCAGACTTTGTGGTTGATTCTGATTCGTAGCCATGATGCAGCGCTAAAGATTCTAGTTTCATTAGTATATTCCCTGTTATTAATTCACTTAGCGTTAAATTAGCACTTATATGCTACTAAGTGCACTTGAAATATACGAATGACAATTGAAATTTTTAACCTTTAAAAACAACCACTGTTAACTTTTAAAGCTATAACTAGTTTAGCTGTAAACTAAAACCAATAATAAAGAGTATTACGCCTAAATAAATAATACATGCAGATTCATATTTTTTGATGTCTCACCTGCAATCAGGTCGCACGTGCCTGTATATATCCCTTTGCACACAAATAATACTCCCCCTGTTAGTCTATAGTTATTTAAATTTATCAACTTTTGCCGTAAAACACCATTCCTTTAGGTCGGTGATATAAGGCAATAGTCGCGAAGCGACTAAGTGGGTTGTTCCTTTTTGATTAACTGTATATAATAACAGTATGGTTATTCGCAAAGCTTATAAATTTCGTTTAAAAACAACACCCGATATTAACGCTAAAATGGCGCAATATGCGGGAAATTGTCGATTCTTGTGGAATAAAGCCTTAGCGATTAACTTATTTAAGTTACAGAATAAACAAAAAATTTGCTACTACCAAGAGTTGGATTTCTTTTCCAAACTTTGGAAAAAAAGCGAGGAGTATGGCTTTTTAACACTATCGCCCGCACAAACTATCCAACAAACATTAAAACAACTTGAACGCGCCTTTAAAGACGCATTCGATAAAAACCAACCACTCAAACGGATGCCTACTTTTAAGAAAAAAGGAGAGGTGAATAGCTTTAGTTTTCCTCAAGGCTTTAAAATCGACAAGAATGGGAAACGTATTTTTTTACCTAAAATCGGTTGGGTTAATGTTAGAAAAAGCCAAGCTATTTTAGGAAAAGCTAAAAACGTCACAGTTTCACAAAAAGGAAAGCACTGGTTTGTTTCAATCCAAGTTGAACAAGAAGTAGCACCACCTAAGCACCCATCAAACGCCATGATTGGGGGAGATTTAGGCGTGAAACGCCTAATTACCCTTTCTGATGGCAGTTTTGTGGAGCCGATAGATACCAGTAAACAGACAATCAGGATCAAACGATTACAGAAGCAACTTGCTAGAAAAGTGAAATTTTCAAGTAACTGGAAAAAATTAAAAGCAAAGATCACAACATTTCATACGAAAGTTGCCAATATTCGTCATGACAAATTACATAAGATCTCAACACAGTTGAGCAAAAGCCACGCAATCATCGTGCTAGAAGATCTTAAAATTAGAAATATGACGAAAAACAGCAAAGGCAACAGTGAGCAGCATGGAAAAATGGTGAAACAAAAATCTGGCTTAAACCGCGTCATTCTCAATCAAGGATGGGGAATGTTTAAAGGGATGCTGAAATATAAGCAGGATTGGCTCGGCGGTCAGGTTATTTTTGTTGATCCGAAACATACCAGTCAAACGTGTCCGGCGTGTGGTCATCAATCAAAAGATAACCGATTAACGCAGTCTAAGTTTGAATGTGCGAAGTGCGGTTATCAAGATAATGCGGATCATGTTGGCGCATTAAATATTTTAGCGCGAGGTCATCGCGTTCTAGCCTGTGGAGAGATTGACATTAGTCAGCTTGTTGAAGCAGGAACTTGCCTTATGAGTGATCACAAGGCCCCGATGGTTTTAAACTAATCGGAATCCCCCTCCTTTTCTGAACTTTTTCAGGCGCTTGGCGAGGTGGTGGAGGATGTCAAATTACCTTTTTCATCTGTAATAATGCGTAAATAACCAATAAGTATAATAATACTTGCCGATATTAATAATCCAATTTTTAAACTTTCCATGGGTATGCTCACTTTTAATTTAAGTGCTTAGTTTAATATTGATAGTTTGATAGGTCGTTATACTTATTAACGCTACTTTTAACTTCACTATTTAAATTGGCTAATAGTGCGTACATCTTAGTTATATTATGCCTAAGCTGTTAGGATACGCCGTCTAAATAATGTAGAACGGTTATATAAGTATAATGTCTAAATTTTTCTTTATGGGTAAGCCCGATATAATGGGTAAAAATAACAGTAACGGTTTTAGTCCTAAGCGCAATGAAAAAGTGGGCAGCGAGCTTCATCCATTATTGTTAGTGGTTAATTCACCACAACGCAAGTTAGAAGTAGAAGCAATAGTACAAGAACATAAGTTATTTGCTACAGTAGAGCTTAATACTCAAAGTGATGAAGATATAAGAGAGCTTGAATTCGCGCTGGTTAAGTCTACACCGCAAGTATTCGATAAAGTCCCTGAGCGTAACTCTCCTTGTTTATGCGGTAGTGGTAAAAAGTATAAAAAGTGTTGTGCTTAAATTATAGCTCACAATTTAACCTCCTTTCTCATTCTTTAATATAAAAATGCCACCTGTTAATAACAAGTGGCATTTTATTATTTGCTATAAAGTTCAGCTAAAATAAAGATTCGGCTTTATTTTTACGCTTAACTTATTTTACTATTTTCATTTCATCTAATAAATTTTGGGCATTATCTACCTTGTCCATTACCCATAGCATGTAACGAGAATCTACGTGAATTGAGCGGTTTAGTTCTGGGTTATAATCCCAATCGCCAATGATGCTTTCATATACGCCATCAAACAATAAACCCACCAGCTCGGCTTTACCATTGAGTGTTGGCGAGCCTGAGTTACCGCCGGTTGTATCTACGTTTGATAAAAAGTTAACGGGTACTGTGTTCATGCCGCCGGTGTAATCACCATAAAGCTTGGCTTTAATTTGCTCTTGTAACTTTTTAGGTGCATTAAATGGGTCAACATCGGTGTTTTTAGCTAGTAACCCTTCAAGCGATGTAAAGGGTGTTGCTACCAAGCCATCTTGAGGTGAGTAGCCACCTACCGTGCCGTAAGTTACTCGTAATGTGCTGTTTGCATCTGCATATACGGCCTTATTTTGTGCTTTATTAAAGGCAATAATAGCGCTCATTAACTGCGGGCGAGCAGCTTGTAACTTGCCTGCAAGTGCTTTTGATTTATCTTCCTCAGCTTTCATTACTTTAAATATTGCTTTAGCATATTGCACAAATGGGTCTTGGCTTTGGTTTAGCTGGCTAAACGATTGCTCAAACAATGAATTGCGTACAACTTCGTTATCAAGTGTTGATTTAGTATACATTTGCTCAAGCAATGCACTTTGTTTCGCTTTATCAAAACCATTCTGTAGTTTAAATGCCTTATCAACCTCGCTAAAGCGCTCTTCTTTCGGAAGTGCAGCATAAAGCTCTAAAAAGTGCAGTAAAATAGCTTTATCTACATTGGCATCAAAGCGACGCGTCATACGCTCAAGCCCAGCTTTAATGCGCGGTAAGTCACGCTCTTGGTATCCAGACTCTCGCTCTGCATTTGGCTTTTGTTGCTCATACGCTAAACGGTATAAGCTGCGAGCGGTACTGATCATTTGTGATCTGTGTACATAACCTAACATACGATCGCGCTCGCTATGCAGCTGCGATTGCGCTACTAATGCCGATAGCTCATTTAAAACATCGCCATATTGCTGCTTGCGTGTTTTATCACTATTAATCCATTGAGTTAGTTCTTGCTCAAACTGTTTTTTGCGCTCAAACATGGTGCCTTTTTTAAAGCTTTCTATCATTGAGCCATAGTTTTTAATGTAATTATTGTAACCTGCAATAGTGCTTTCGTAAGCTATACGCGCTTTACTGCCGTCCTCTGCGTTTTCTTCAATAAGTGCTACGTATTTTGAATTATGTTCACGCGCTTTAGGATAGCTGTCGTTAAATACGTTATCTACTTCTGCAGCAATACGGTAACGGTTAGTACGCCCTGGATAGCCTGTTACCATTACAAAGTCGCCCTCTTGCACACCTTTAGCACTTACACTTAAGTAAGAATCGGGTTCATAAGGTACGTTATCTTCGCTGTACTGTGCTGGTTTACCATCTTTTCCTACATACGCACGGTAAAAACCAAAGTCGCCGGTATGGCGCGGCCACATCCAGTTGTCTATATCACCGCCATATTTACCTACGCCCATAGCGGGAGCGTATGCTAAGCGTACATCTTTTATTTCTAGCGACTTAATGAGGTAATACTCTAAGCCACCATGAAACGAATACACATTACAACGATAGCTCTCATCGGCTTCACACTGAGCCACCAGTGCTTTTTCATTTTTTTCAAGGGCATCGTAGCGTGCTTTAGCACTTAACTGTTGAGTGTCTTTAATTACTTTGTCGGTAACGTTAGTTACGGTTTTAGTAACATAAACACGAGAGCCAGGAGCTGCGGGTAAATCTTGCGCTGGAGTTTTAGCTAAAAAGCCATTTTCTAAAATATTATTATCGGTTGTTGAGTTGTATTGAATAGAGCCATAAGCACAGTGATGGTTTGTTACCACCAAACCTTTTGGCGATACAAATGATGCCGTACAACCACCTAGGCTAATTACCGCATTCATCGGGAATTCGGTTAATTTTGAAATAGATTTAGCATCTATTTCAAGCCCTTTGGCTTTTAATATTGATTCTAATTCTGGAAGCTGATGTGGTTGCCACATGCCTTCATCTGCAATTGCAGTGCTTGAGAGTGTAATTGCTAAAGTTGATGCTATTGTAGCGACAAGAGGTGTTAAACGCATTATAGAGTCCTTTTTATTGTTTCTATAACAGGTTACTCGTGAAGTATTATGCAGGTCAATACCGTGGTAATAAATTGTTACAATGTGGCCTATAAACCTTCATATATAGCGTTAATAGCAAACTGAGGCAGCTATATTTTGTATTTACTTATAACTACTTTATATAATATGTGATTATTTATAAAAACCTTGGTGAAAAATCCAATAACAACTTCTCAGGTAATGGCTTACTAAAATAGTAACCTTGTACAAAGTCGCAATTTAACTCACCAAGTAAAACAAGCTGCTCTTTCGTTTCCACTCCCTCTGCAACCACGGTTAACCCTAAGCTATGCGACATGGCTATAGTTGCTTTGACTAAATTACAGTCTTCTTTTTTGGATGTAATGCCATTAATAAACATGCGATCTATTTTTAAAACATTAAAAGGGTACTGCCTTAAATAGCTTAATGATGAATACCCAGTACCAAAGTCATCCATTGATAGCTTTATGCCCAATTTAGTTATTTCTTGCAAAGTGTCGTTTATATTCAATTTAGCATTCATTAACACCCCTTCGGTAATTTCTAACTCTAAATATTTAGCCTTTACATCTAGCTCGCTAAGAGTGTCTTTTATAAAACTAATTAGCGCTGTGTCTCTAAATTGACTTGGGGATAAATTAACAGCCATAGTATATTTATGGTGTTGCCCTTTATTTAGCTGCTTATTTTGCCATTTTTTTAAAAGCTGTAAGGCTTGCTTAATAACAAACTTCCCAATGGGGATAATCAACCCATTATGCTCGGCTATTGGAATAAATTCATCGGGCGGTATATTCCCCAGCACTGGGTTATACCAACGTAGCAAAGCTTCCGCGCCGGTAACATGTTTATTTTTAACATCTAACTGCGGTTGGTAATATAGTTCAAATTCATTACGCTGTAACGCACCTTGCATCTGCTCCTCTATCGCAAGGCGGCGCTGAATTACTACATTCATTTGTGGAGTAAAAAACGAGTAACTGTTACGTCCCAAGGCTTTTGCTTGATACATTGCCGTATCTGCATTGCGTAAAAGATCAGACGCTGTATCGCCATTTTCGGGGTACATAGCAACCCCAATACTCATAGTGAGTACAAGTTCTCTCCCTTCAATTTTAAATGGCGAGGTAAAACTTTTCAGTAGCTTTTCTGCAATACCTATTGCGTTATAATGACTATTAATACCCCGCAATAGTACAATAAATTCATCTCCTCCTAAACGCCCTATGGTGTCTTCTTTGCGAATGACTTGCTGTAATCTTGCAGCTGATTTAACCAGTAGCTTATCGCCTAGTTCATGGCCAAACGAGTCATTTACTTTTTTAAAGTTATCTAAATCAATAAAAAGTACAGCCACATGCCCCTTGTTTCTTTGTGCTTCAAAAAGCATATGCGATAGTCGGTCAAGTGCTAAAAAGCGGTTAGGTAATGAGGTTAAATTATCATAATAAGCTTGTTTACGGATCAGCTCTTCTGCCTTGTGCTGCTCGGTAATATCTCGAATAATAACCATAACTTGCTGATATTGAGAAACATGGGTAATTCTTGCCTCAAAGTACACAACTCCCAATGGCATGGTTAGTTCATATTGAAAGCTCACCATCTGTTTTTGGCTTAAGGCTTGGGAAATATTTTTTCTAAACTTACTGCTAACATCGTCTGGTAATAAATCAAACATACTGCTACCAATAAATTGCTGAGGTAAAGCATAAAGATTACTGCTACTACTGCTACTGGCTTGATAATCAAGGATTTTGCCATCTTCTTGCATTACAAAAAATAGATCAGGAATAGCCTCAAATATTGTTTCCAACATTTTCTCTCTGAACATAGCCTGTTCTTGCGCCTGTTTAACATCGGTTAAATCAATATCAATACAATACATTTGTTTAATGCCATATTGATTTATAAACATTACATGGCTTGAAAACACCGAAACATCATTATTATTTTTATCACGAAGAGTTAGCTCTGCTGCAGGAATTTCTATGCCATTATTAATCCAATTTCCGTGGCCAGCAACCACGGCCTCTCGTAAATCACTTGGTATAATTAAATCTTCAAGCTTTTTACCTGTTGCTTCAACATTCGTATAACCATAAAGCACTTCGCTGCCTTTATTCCAATAAATAACACGGCGTTGTTCATCATACCCCTGTACAGAAATAGCATTCACAGCATCAAATAATTGATGTAATGGGTCATTAACAACATATTGATGAGCTAAAGTATGTATATTATTTTTAGATTTCATTCTGATTAATTACTAAACAATACTTAATGTTAATAATAGAACGCAATAATTAAATTAACACTTAAAGGAGCGAATAAATGCTTTTAGGTAATGCGGCAATATAAGAGTGTAAAAATAAAAAGGAGCCGTTGCTCCTTTTAGTTATTAATTTTTAACTCATTAATGTTAATCTTTTTTAGCGTTATTAGGATGCTCAACACCTATCCATGCTTTAAACAACGCCTTTTGTTCACTCGATGCTTGCTTATTAGCAATCACCTTTTTAGGTTTATCAAAATCTTCTGATAAAACTAAACTGGTGCTAGCAAGTGCATCGCGGCGAATATAATCAATTGTAATTTTATCCCCTGCTTTATACATTTCTAGGCTGCTGGTTAAATCCTTACCAACGTGATGCTTATTAATAGCAACAATTTTATCATCTGTTGTTAAGCCTGCCTGCCATGCACTGCCACCGCGTTTAACATGCGAAAGCGTAAGGAGTTGGCCGGTATTTTTTGCCACAGCATCTATACTAGCTAAGGCTTTCGCTTTTTCTGGACGCTCAAATGTTAAACCTACTTTATTGAGTAACTCGTCAAAATTTAGTGAAACTGGCGAGTCGACATTAGTTTGCCACCAAGTGTTGTAATCACGCCCGGTTAGGTCTTTTAAAATATTGAGTACATCTAAAGAAGTAAAACCTGCAGGTAATTTATGTTGCTTATAAAGTGCCTTGTGTACATCGCGATAACTTATTTTACCTTGGCTTTTTTCTAGTAAATCAATATCTAAAGCAAGTGATAACAATGAGCCTTCTGAATAAATATTAGTTGAGTAATTACGCGCGTGATCCCCACCTTGATTTATCCACTTATCAAAGCTGGTTTCGCTGGCGCTTTGTACTTCGCGACCTGGTGTTTGTAAATGACGATTAATTGTTTTACTCAGTAGGTTAAAAAACTCATCAGTGCTTTGAATACCTGAACGCACTAATAAATGATCTTCAAAATAGCTGGTTGAGCCCTCTGCTATCCAGAGTAATTTAGAGTAATTCATATTGGTGTAATCGTAAGGTGTAAGGCCCGCTGGACGGTATGCTTTAACGTTCCAAGTATGAATAAATTCATGTGCCGCAGTGCTTATAAAGGCTAAGTAATCTTCGCGTTTAGCAAATTGGTCTCGCGGACGCTGAATAATAGTCGAATTTAAATGCTCAGTAGCACCACCCGCTCCCGATGTTGCATGCACCATAAATACATAACGTTCATACGGGTAGCCGTCCCAAATTACATTGCCAGTAGCCACTAATTTTTTTAGATCAGTTAGCATGAGCTCTACATCATAATTACCATCACCCCATATAACTAAATCGTATTCACGGCCATCAACTTTAAAGGTGTGTAATTGGTTAATACCTGTCTCGATTGGTGAATCTACAAGTACGTCATAATCTGCCGCCTTAAATGTATTTTTACCTTTGTAATTTTTCATTCCAGAAACAGATCGCCACTGTTTAGGCACCTCTAAATTAACCGTAACGGGCTCTAGTCGAAATGAGTCACTAAACATAAAAAAGCCTGATGCATCAATAAATGCATGGCTGTCATCAATATGACGCGCACGTTTGCCAAGCTCATTTGCGTATACTTGATATGCTAAGTTAACTTTAGTTGGCTTATTTAAATGTACACGCCAGGTGCTGTGATCAATTTTTTCCCACTTTAGGGGGTTACCCGTACTGTCTTTTGCATCAAAGTAACGCACCCCATTGGCTAAATTTAATATTTCGTAACGCCCAGTGCGCCATGCAGGTAATTTAATGTCTAAATGCGCTTGTGCCGTTTTGGGAAACTCTACCGTAACATTACCTAAGTGGTGCTGTGGCTGAGAAATGTTTAATGAATAATTTACATCAGCAAACGTAGGGGCAGAACATGCGGCTAAAATAGACAGCGCTAATAGCTTTTTCATAATGGCTCATAAAGATAACTTAGTGTGTAAAGAAGACTAACAAGGCGCTATTTAAAAGTGAATTAAAAGCGATAAATAGACTTTTAGATACGTTTATTGACAATATCTTATTAAAATGCAAAGTTTTTAATGAGATAACTACACTTAATATAAATTTGTTGTAAACTTAACTGATACTAATTAACACAATGGCGGTATGTTTAGGTGCCTGATAAATCTAATTCTATGGACAAAAAACTCAAACAAGCTATTGAGCAACGAATAGTAATTGAGAGCGCAAGGAAAACTCAAGTAGACACTCTGTCAAATTTTGCAGCTAAATTGTCTTTAAGCTGTAAGGGTCTTGATATTGAATTAGATAATCGTCTAGCTAAATTTAGAAGCGCGCTTAATAAAGGGGTTAGCTTTGAGCACTTATCGCCGTTAATTAATGATATTTTAGTACTTTTAAAAAGCCAAGAAGCCACTCAACTCGCCCATCAGCGAGATTTACGCACAAGTGTAAAAAATGCTGGCAAGCAATTACAAAAAACCAATGGCTTACCTGACGACACACGCAGAGCGCTGCGTAACTTGTTAGATAATGAGCTTAATAACGTTCAGTCAACCCATGGTTTTATACCGCTATTAAATCAATTAATTACTATTTATAACCAAGCGTTACAGACTAAATTTAATGCAATACCCGCAGAGCAACATACCGACACTCAAGTAATTGCTAAAAAGTTATTAGAACTTGCCCACCAGCTGGTACTTGAAGATGAAGCTGCAGAGCAAATTCAATCAATAAGAACTGCCATTTTACAAAGTAATACAGTAGATGACTTACTCGCTGCCGCAATTGAAATTATTAGTATTATTGTAAAAAATATTAATAACGAGCGCCAATCTGCGCAAAGTTTTTTAGTGTCTTTAAATAAAACCTTAGAAGAGTTACACCATTCGATTTTTTCGACCAGTAAACATTCCGAATCTATGGGGATTGAGTTTGACGCATTAAATAAACGTATTAAAACTAAAATTAATAATCTTAATGAGCAAACCAAGAGTACCACCTCAATTTCATCGTTAAGAAAATTGGTTGATCATGAACTAAAGTCCCTCGGTGAAGATTTTATTGCCAAAGAAGAACTTGAACGCAAAGATCGCAAAGTACTTATAACCAGCTTTGATAAAATAAATAATCGTATTGGCAGCTTAGAAAATAAACTCACTAAATATAAAAAGCGCCTTAACGATCAACGTTTTCAAAGCCTGCTCGATAGCCTAACCAAACTGCCAAACCGTGCCGCCTTCGATGAGCGGTATAATCACGAAATGCACTTATTTAATGTGCAAGCATCCGATGTTACTCTAGCGGTAATAGACGTAGATTATTTTAAGTCAATAAACGACAGGTTTGGTCATACGGCTGGAGATATTACGCTACAAGTTATTGCTAAAGCCTTGCAAAAATCGATAGAAAAAACAGACTTTATAGCGCGTTATGGCGGCGAAGAATTTGTACTCTTAATGCCAGGCACCTCTTTAGAGCATGCCATTCCACAACTCGAAAAACTTAAAAAGAATATAAAAAAGATCCCGTTTAAGTTTAAAGATAAGCAAATAGAAATTACAGTGTCACTTGGTGCAACTCAGTTTAAACAAGGTGACACATTATTAAAGGCATTTGATAGAGCAGACGATGCTTTATATGAAGCCAAAAACGCAGGTCGGGATCGTCTGTGTATACGTAAATAATGTTATTTAGCTCAATTTTTTTGAGTTTTATAACTAGCTAGTTTTTTACATTTTATGCCAATTGTATTAAATGAGTCGTTAATTATAGCAACCGCTCTAAAAAAGTACGGCGCCTTATATATTACTTATATAAGTTCAAGTGCCCTTAATGAGCTTAACCTGCTAGAACAATCAACACTTGCACCCAATTGGTATTAAACAGCAAGGAGAATGCCGATGTTAATACAGTTAAACCCAACTGGGGTTTTAGATTTACTGTCGCAATTAGAAGTTGATTTATTAGAGCAATCTTCCGCTAGTGAACGCTATCGATTATTTAGAAACTGCGCGCTTGCCGTCCTCAACGTAGGCAGCCATACAGATGAAAGTAGCGACATCTACGATAAATACCAAGACTTTGATATTCGTTTAGTTAGCCGTGAGCGCGGCATAAAAATAGAACTAATTAACGCACCTGATACCGCATTTGTTGATGGTGAAATTATTACCGGTATTCACGAACATATATTTTCTGTGATCCGCGATATTTTATTTATATGTCAAAAATACGAAAAAGATCTTAAAGAACAAAAAGCCATTACCCACATGGTTTTTGATATGCTCAGAAATGCCGATGCACTAAAAGTAAACAGCGAACCAAGCATGATTGTATGTTGGGGTGGGCATTCTATTAGTGAAGTTGAGTATAAATATACCAAACAAGTAGGCTATGAGCTGGGCCTGCGCGGCTTAAACATTTGTACCGGCTGTGGCCCTGGCGCTATGAAAGGTCCAATGAAAGGCGCTACTATTGGCCACGCTAAGCAGCGCATTAAAAACAATCGTTATTTAGGATTAACCGAGCCCAGCATTATTGCAGCAGAGCCGCCTAACCCTATTGTAAATGAATTAGTCATTTTACCCGACATAGAAAAACGTTTAGAAGCCTTTATACGCACAGCTCACGCTATCATTATTTTTCCTGGTGGCGCTGGTACTGCTGAAGAGTTTCTTTATTTATTAGGGATATTATTACACCCAGAAAATGACAAGCAGTGCCTACCGGTTATTTTAACAGGACCCAAACAAAGTGAAGCCTACTTTAAAGAGCTGTGCCACTTTATTGAAATGACACTGGGTGTAGAAGCACTCAGCAAATTTGAAGTTATTATAGATAACCCACAATTAGTAGCGCAAAAATTAAAGTCGACCATGGCTAATGTTCGCGACTATCGTAAAAGCCAAGGCGATGCATACTATTTTAACTGGACATTAAAAATAGAAAATGACTTTCAACAGCCATTTATACCATCGCATGAACAAATGGCGAACCTAGACTTGCACCTAGAACAACCAAAACAGTTATTAGCTGCAAATTTACGCCGCGCATTTTCGGGCATTGTTGCCGGTAATGTTAAAGAAGAAGGCGTAAAAGCAATTAAACAACATGGGCCTTATATTCTAAGTGGCGAGCCTAGTTTAATGAAAGCAATGGATAAGTTATTACAAGCTTATGTTGACGAGGGAAGAATGAAACTGCCCGGCAGTAAATATGTCCCCTGCTACACAATCAAGGCGTGAGTTCTGTATTGAAACCCCATTTATTACTTATTGATGCGCTTAATTTAATTAGGCGCATTTACGCGGTAGACGCGAATCAAAAACATCACAGTGACGAGCAAATGCTTAAAGCAAGCTGCTCACGTGTAGCGCATGCCTGCTCAAAACTTTTAAGCAGCACTAAAGCAACCCATGCCATTGCCGTATTTGATGGCGATAAAAGTTGGCGCTATCATTTTTATAAAGATTACAAACACTCCCGTGCTCCTATGCCACAAATACTTAAAGATGCATTAGTGCAATTTAAAGCCGCCATTGAAGAAACCGGTATTGTAGTGTTTGAACCAATAAACGATGAAGCTGATGATATTATTGCAACTCTCGCAAATAAGGCATCACATAACAACATCAGCAGTGTGATTGTCTCAACTGATAAAGGCTTTTTACCTTTTTTAAATGAGCATATAGCTGTGTATGATTATTTTAAAAAACATTATTTAGATCAAGATAGTATTAAGCAACGCTTTGGCGTTGAGCAAAAAAAACTAGTAGATTTTTGGGCATTTGCTGGCGATAAAACCAATGATATTCCGGGCGTAAAAGGCATAGGCACTAAATCGGCACAGCTACTTGTTAATAACTATAGCTCTGTCGAGGATGCACTCAATGACGATGCTCTTAGTGCCAGCTTACGTAAAAAGCTAACTGAGAATATGGATATGTATGTTATTTCAAAGCAACTGGTTAGTTTACGCACCGATATAAACTTAGGCTTTAGTTTAAAGCAGTTAAGGCTTAATTAGTCGCAAGTTAATAGCACTGCCGTACGACAATACGTATACTATTAGCAGTGATGGTTAGTAGAGTAAGTAATGTTCAAAAAGTTTTTTAGATATTTAATTTTAGGTTTAGGGCTGTATGCGCTAATAGCCACGTTAGTGATCGTTTTTTATAAAGATGATCCACAAGCTATGATTTGGCAAGACAGAGAAGCCTATAATAAACGCTATATCGAAAAGCTAAAAATAGAAGACACTGCAACCCTCAATAGTGTACTCGAATATTTAGGTAGCCCAGATCTTACCTTTGCTAAGCGTGATGAGGAGCAAGTATGGCAAATTGTTTTTTATCGTACCCAGCATAAAACATCTGACGGCATTACTACTATAGATGAATGTACCGGGTTATTATTTAAAAACGGGCAGCTCATTTTATGGGGTCCCAGTGCTTACGATCAATATCTAAAACCAGGTTAGGGAAACGGCATAATGGATGAGCCTGTATCAATAAAGCTAAAAAGGTTGCTTGAGCATACGCAGCTATTTTTAGCTTCATACAATAATAAAAAACAATGGCCTACCTTTTATCCGCTAGTGTGCAAAGTTGCAGAGCAATACCGAACCCTTTATAAGCAAAATCCGAGTGCTCTACAAGCGCAACTTATGCTTTATAAAACTCAGTACGACTTTGCTGCCAACCTTGTAATTAACCAATGTATTTTAACAACCGCACTGTGCGTAAGCCAAAATTACGATGACGAACTAAGTGAGCTGTATATTAGTGCGTCATTAATTGAGCACTTGTGCGTAGGCGCTCAACTTAATAAACTGTCCAAACAAATAGCGTTTACCAGTACCGAAAGCCAAATATGGCAATTACGCCACAAACTTGCAGCGCGCGTATTACTAACCGCAAAGCAACCTGCCCATAGTATTACTCAAGTATTAGCTAAACTGAGTAAATATAAACACGCTTTAGTTAGCACCCCTAAAATAATGTTATACGATGGCGGCACAATAATTGTGGCGTTAGCTAATATTTTGGCAGTTAACCTCACGTGTAATGCAGCAAATCAGCAAATAAATTTTTATAAAGCGATAGCAGACTTATATTTGCGAACCCCAAATTTATTTGCTCAGCGACTCTTAAAATCATTAATTGCGCATATTGGCCCTTTGCTCCCCGGGAGCCGAGTTTTATATGCCGAACAAGCAATGATTTATTTAGCAACCGACGCCGAGCAGCGCCACATACTTATTAAAAGCTTAAAGAACAAAATAGTTTGGTACAGGGTAAAAGCAATGCTTAACGATAACGCAGTACAATGGCTATGCGCTGATAAACGTATACTTTATAAAGTGTGGGATACTGAATATGTAAATATAAAAGCCGCAACTCCCAGTACCCAAAACACATTATATGATCTAATTGGGCTTATTAAACTGCAACAAGAGTATAGCTTTAACAATATAAATACTTTATTAGCCCCACACCCTAATGTTATTAAAAGCTTATGCCAAGCAGTTAAACCGTATAACAAAGAGCATCAAGCCGCTAAAAATTTAACGCATAGTTTGTCTATGGTTGGCTACAATAATGCCCCAGCTATTATACAGCGCGTGGTGTTTGAGCAACTAGTTTTTGCTATTCCGCATCCTTTACATGCTTTTTTAGTTAATCGACTCAAATGTATGGTCGATATAATGAGGCTATTGGTCTATAACAATAAGCAATATCAGTTTGAGCATATTTGTTTGCCTTTATATGCTTACGCGCATTACTTATTAATACATTGTAGTACGCAACTTTCAAGAAAGACGCCTATAGCGCACGCCCCAAATAAATCATCCGATACACCTATGTGCGCATTTTTTGGCATAGAAAACATGGATAGTAAGCATTTAAATCAGCAGTTATCAGCGCTTTTAAGCGATAACCCATGGACCTTTGCATTATTAGATGCCGAACAAGTAGCTAAAAACGAACTCACTGAGCAAAGTAAGTTATGGGTAGCATTTAAAGTCGTGGCGCAAAGCGTGTTTAAGCCAAAAACAGCATTAACTCCTTGGCAACAGCAAACACTTAAGCAGCAATTAATAGCTCAGGGCTGGGACAATCAAGCCGATTTTTATGACAAACTTCAAACATTAGCTTTGTTTGATAGCATTTAAGCTACTTATTTTAACTATAAACAGCGGTTATACCCAGTATTAATAGTATAAACTGGCAAAATGACTTAATAATTGGTATAAATGCGCCCTTGAATTCTCAAGCTCGTTCACATAAATTTTCTAACAAGCAGTTGCTCCCTCGGAGCCACAATTTATGTGCAAATCAAACTCTTTAAAGGATAAGTTAATGGCCAAACAAACCATAACAGTGATCAAAGGCGACGGCATCGGCCCTAGCATTATCGACTCAGCACTTGAAATACTAAAAGCCGCAGGATGCGATTTTGATTATGAATTTGTTGATGCTGGCCTAGCTGCACTTGAAAAAACAGGTGAGTTACTTCCGCAAGACACAATCGATACTATCGCTAAAAACAAAATCACCTTAAAAGGTCCTTTAACTACGCCAGTTGGTGAAGGCTTTACTTCTATAAACGTAACACTACGTAAGCAATTTGGTTTGTACGCAAACGTACGTCCTGTTAAATCGTTTGTAGGCACAAAAGCACGTTATGATGATATTGATATCATCACTATTCGTGAAAACACCCAAGGTATGTACTCTGGCGCTGGTCAAATTGTAAGTGAAGATGGTAACGAAGCAGAAGCAAAATCTGTTATTACTCGCGAAGGCGCAGAAAAAATCGTAACGTTTGCTTACGAGCTAGCAGTACGTGAAGGCCGTAAAAAAGTAACAGCGGTACATAAAGCAAATATTTTAAAATCTACATCAGGCCTATTTTTAAAAGTAGCGCGTGAAGTTGCAGAACGTTTCCCAGAAATTGAATCAACCGAAATGATTGTTGATGCAACCTGTATGAAACTAGTAATGACGCCAGAAGAGTTTGACGTAATAGTAACCACAAACTTATTTGGTGATATTTTATCAGACCTATGTGCTGGTTTAGTTGGCGGCTTAGGCATGGCACCAGGTGCTAACATTGGCGAAGATACTGCAATTTTTGAAGCAGTACACGGCAGTGCGCCTGATATTGCAGGTAAAAACCTAGCTAACCCTACTTCTGTAATTTTAGCGTCTATTCAAATGCTTGAGCATTTAAACATGGGCGACACCGCAGAGCGCATTAGAAGTGCAGTTGCTGATGTGATTAAGTCAGGCGATCGTACTACTCGCGATTTAGGCGGCAGCCACGGTACAACAGACTTTACTCAAGCTGTTATCGACCGTTTGTAATATAAAGTATAAAGTACATACATAAGTACTTGTAAGCGTACTGATATAAAAAGCCAGCAATTGCTGGCTTTTTAATATTCAAAATTGCAAACCTGCATAAAACCTCCCTCCACTCACTTTAAAACCTCAAAAAACAACTAACTCCAGCACAAAAATAGCATGATGAGAAAAAATAATGCAGAAAAGCCATTTCACGGTTGACATACTCCCTCAAAACCCTTAAAAATAACCACATACACAATTTTAGTTTAAAGCAGTATTAACGCTTTGTAATAGAGTAATTAATTATGAATACTATAATTCGCCTATTAGTCGTACTCGTACTGGTCTTAGTTATAAGCCCAGTGGGGATGTATTGAAAGGTGATACTGCTTTTTAAAAACCCCCGCCCCATGCGGGGGTTTTTTTATGCATAAAAATAACGGCAGAGGAATGAGGATGAGCAAACAACAATATAATGGTTCTGAACTAGTTGTTCAGGCATTAAAAGAATTAAAGGTTAAATACATATTTGGCTACCCCGGGGGGTCAGTATTAGATTTATACGATGCGCTTTTCCAGCAAGACGACATTGAACATATTTTAGTTCGTCATGAGCAAGCCGCCACACATATGGCCGATGGTTATGCGCGTGCTACTGGCGATGTAGGCGTAGTATTGGCAACATCAGGCCCAGGTGCTACAAACTGTATTACCGGCATTGCTACAGCCTATATGGACTCCATTCCAATGGTCGTGCTATCAGGACAAGTACCTACCAACTTGATTGGTGATGATGCTTTTCAAGAAACCGATATCGTTGGTTGCTCGCGCCCTATAGTAAAGCACAGTTTTAACTGCAGAAGCGCAAAAGATATCCCAACTATTTTAGCTAAAGCTTTTTATATTGCCAGCACAGGCCGCCCAGGCCCAGTGGTAGTAGAGCTGCCAAAAGACATGCTAAACCCTGAGATAAAGTTTGATTATGAATTTCCTAAATCTACCGATTTAAGAACTTACAACCCAAATACTAAAGGCCACTCAAAACAAATACGCAAAGCCGTTACCGCCATACTAGAAGCAAAAAAGCTGGTAGTGTACTCTGGCGGCGGAATTGTAATTTCAAACACTTCTGAGCAATTAACTCACTTGGTAGAGTCACTAAATGCGCCAATTACCAATACCCTTATGGGGCTAGGTGGCATTTCAGGTGTGCATCCAAACTTTGTAGGCATGCTAGGTATGCATGGCACCCTTGAAGCCAATAAAGCCATGGCTAATGCCGATGTAATATTAGCATTAGGGGCGCGTTTTGATGATCGGGTCACCAATAATGTGCAAAAATTTTGTCCCAACGCCACTATAGTGCATGTAGATGTTGATCCAACGTCTATTTCTAAAACAATTAAAGCTCACATTCCGGTAGTTGGCTGTCTTGCAACCGTACTAGAGCAGCTACAAGCTGGTATTGATAAGAGCCCTATTCAAATTGATCGCAGCGCCCAAGAAGATTGGTGGCGTCAAATTATCAGCTGGCGCGAACAAAAGTGCTTAAGCTATAACACCGATGGTGATGCAATTAAACCGCAAGCCGTTATTGAAGCAGTTTATAAAGCCACCAATGGCGATGCTTATGTAAGCTCTGATGTTGGCCAACATCAAATGTTTGCAGCCCAGTATTACCCGTTTAAACATCCGCGTCAGTGGATCAACTCAGGCGGCCTTGGCACTATGGGCTTTGGCTTACCTGCAGCCATGGGTGTAAAACTTGCTTTCCCGGATAAAGAATCGGTATGTATTACTGGCGACGGCTCTATTCAAATGAATATTCAAGAGCTAGCTACGTGTTTACAATATAACTTAGCGGTAAAAGTCGTGTCATTAAATAACCGCTCTTTAGGCATGGTACGCCAATGGCAAGATATGGTGTATGGCGGGCGTCATTCATCATCTTACATGGAGTCTTTGCCTGATTTTGTTAAATTAGTAGAAAGCTACGGCCATGTAGGTATTAAAGTAAACACCCTAGATGAGTTACAACCGGCTATCGACAAAGCCATGTCGATTAACGATCGTTTAGTATTTTTAGACATTCTTGTAGACGAAAAAGAACATGTATACCCAATGCAAATTAAGTTTGGTGGCATTGATGAGATGTGGCTACGTAAAGGAGTAAAAGCATAATGCGTCGTATTTTATCTATATTATTAGAAAACGAACCAGGAGCACTGTCGCGTATTGTAGGATTATTTTCGCAGCGTGCTTATAATATCGACAGCCTAACAGTTGGCACAACGGATGATCAGTCTTTATCGCGCATTACTATTACCACTATGGGTGATGACCGTGTAGTAGAGCAAATTACCAAACAGGTAAACAAGCTTGTTGATGTACTAAAAATTATTGATTTAACCGAAATGAGTCATATTGAGCGTGAACTATTATTGGTTAAAGTATTTGCCCAAGACGAAACAACACGCGCAGCGGTTACCCGCGTAGCAGATGTATTCCAAGGGACTATTTTAGATATGGGCCGGCTAAGTTATAGCCTACAGTTAGTGAGTAGCACAGATAAAATTGAATCATTTTTAGATACGCTACGCCACGAAACCGACATTATTGAAGTAGTGCGTTCTGGTGCAGTTGGCATTGGCCGTGGCGATAAAGCCTTGAAAGCCAAATAAATAACTAAAAGTTAATCCACCTTATTAAGGTGGATTAACTTTATTACAATTATTAAATGTGATTGTAATATTAACAAGGCTGACAAATATTTTAGGCATAAAAAAAAGGGCTAAAAGGCCTAATGCCAGTCAGTTAACACTGACTGGCTTTTTTTTATACGGATATTTAGATGGTTTCTTTTTCACACATCGTGGAAAGCGGCGCTCATGACGCCTTGTCGGTAACTGAAATAGCGTCAGCGTTTCTAATAAATGCTCATAGTGTTTTGGTAAATTTCCCGGACTGGTCAGTGGGATAGTTAACAGAAATACGTTGATATGCCTTGAACAATGAGAAAAACTCAGTTGATTTGGCCATACTTCCAGTAACTCTGCTGCCTCACGCATGGCTATTCTTATAATATTGTAGGCAATTAGTAACCCCCACAACTCTTGCCTTATCATATCCGGCCTTTTTGAGCGTAGGATATAGTTTGAGTGCAGCATCGTTTGTTTTATTTCTCGATATCCTATTTCTATTTCCCAGCGATGCATGTACAAATCAGCTATTTCTTTTGATGGGTAACGCATTACATCAAGCATTGATGTAAGAATCTGATACTGCTTATTATT
>NZ_JACJDO010000109.1:467-644 GCF_014163535.1 Pseudoalteromonas sp. SR45-4 | reverse complement strand
AAAGCTCGCCTGAAACGAGTCTAAAAATTCAGTTGTCCTAGTGACACAGAAAATGTTTCTGAGAAGATAATGCCATTCGCCTCACAGGCTCGGTCTCATCTTACACAGAAATAGCAAATCAATGATTTGCAAACCAATTTCTGCGTCCCCATCGTCTAGAGGCCTAGGACACCGCCC
>NZ_JACJDO010000109.1:0-367 GCF_014163535.1 Pseudoalteromonas sp. SR45-4 | reverse complement strand
TTTCACGGCGGTAACAGGGGTTCGAATCCCCTTGGGGACGCCACTTACTATTTAATAGTCAGTGCAGTGTTATTAAGAAAGCTCGCCTGAAACGAGTCTAAAAATTCAGTTGTCCTAGTGACACATTTATGTGTCCCCATCGTCTAGAGGCCTAGGACACCGCCCTTTCACGGCGGTAACAGGGGTTCGAATCCCCTTGGGGACGCCACTTACTATTTAATAGTCAGTGCAGTGTTATTAAGAAAGCTCGCCTGAAACGAGTCTAAAAATTCAGTTGTCCTAGTGACACAGAAAATGTTTCTGAGAAGATAATGCCATTCGCCTCACAGGCTCGGTCTCATCTTACACAGAAATAGCAAATCAATGA
>NZ_JACJDO010000108.1:0-649 GCF_014163535.1 Pseudoalteromonas sp. SR45-4 | reverse complement strand
ATTTATTTAAAGCGTTGCCGAATCGAGATGAGGGTGATGATGATTTTACCGACCTAATGCCGTGGAATGTGCAGCTAGACTTCGATTATAGCTAAGCGCACTGCTTAAATGCGCGCTTACGTTTAAAAGCGCAAATTGACGCCTATAACGTGCAAAAAGAAGCAAAGCTCCCTGCAGATGTTATAGCACTAATGAATACGACAAACGCAGAGCTTATTGCCCAGCACATTAAAGATAATGCATTACAGGTAGGGCAAAAAGTTACCAATTTTAGCTTGGCTAATCATCAAGAGAACACGGTTGAACTTGCGACATTATTAAAACAAGGCCCAGTAATTATTAGCTTTTACCGTGGTGGCTGGTGCCCTTATTGCAATTTAGAGTTAAAAGCCCTGAATGATTACTTACCACAATTTAAAGCGCAAAATGCACAGTTAATTGCCATTTCACCACAACTTCCTGATGAAACACTGTCAACGGCGCAAAAAAACGACCTTGAATTTGATGTACTTTCAGATGTAAGTAGTGAACTACCCACCGACGCCACTACGTGTCGATCAATGGGCTTCTACAGTCTAGCTTATGAATGCTAGGCTGCTTCTTTTTTTCTCAGATCCAACAGCAAACTTCGATAGCTCGAAGACTTTCA
>NZ_JACJDO010000107.1:0-651 GCF_014163535.1 Pseudoalteromonas sp. SR45-4 | reverse complement strand
ATACCAGAATTACTCACCCTGCTCGATATTGAAAACAGTATCATTACGTTAGATGCGATGGGATGCCAACAAGAAATAGCAAAACAAATCATCCAACAAAAAGCAGATTATATTCTTGCACTTAAAGGAAATCATTCAGGCATGCAAAAGGAACTAGAAGCGTGGTGGCACAAGTGCGAGCGTGAAAGGTTAACTAAGCATAATTGTGATGAACATACCGAAATAAGCTCAGGACATGGGCGTGTTGAAACACGTACATGCCAGCAGTTACTTATAGATAAAAGCTGGCTAGGCAAGGATTATCGTTGGCCTGGCTTAACGAGTATTATTAAGGTCAGGGCTGAAGTTCATGATAAGTCGGCAGGGTCGGATACCACTGAAACACGCTGGTATATAAGTTCATTAGACTTAAATGCAGCGCAAGTACTCAATGCGGTACGCAGTCACTGGCAGGTTGAAAGCATGCATTGGATGCTTGATATGAACTTCAGAGAAGATGAATCGAGAATACGCAAACTTCAAGGGCCATTAATGTTTAATGTAATGCGAAAGATAGCCATGGCGCTTTTTAAACAAGATGCATCTAAGTCAGCAAGTATGGCGAGGAAAAAGAAAATGGCAGGGCTAGACGATGATTACCGCTCAACCCTG
>NZ_JACJDO010000106.1:0-663 GCF_014163535.1 Pseudoalteromonas sp. SR45-4 | reverse complement strand
AACCACTGTTCTTGCTCCCACAATACATGCAGTAAACTTTTACGAGCACGATAGCCATGTGCTTCATGGGGTAGCATAACTAAGCGCACTTCTTTACCTAAGCCTTTTAATGCGGCGTACATACGATCACTTTGCATGGGAAAGGTGCCGTGAGATTTAGAGTGGATCTTCTTGCTCTCACAGCATAAACACGTACTTTACTACTGGCTCGGTGTTGGCTCTGCCACTTGCTCAGTTATTACCTTTACCGGCTCAGCCTCTTCATCCATTAACAGGTATTTGTTTAACCACTGTTCTTGCTCCCACAATACATGCAGTAAACTTTTACGGGCTCGATAGCCATGTGCTTCATGGGGCAGCATGACTAAACGCGCTTCTTCACCTAAGCCTTTTAACGCGGCGTACATACGCTCACTTTGCATTGGGAAGGTTCCGTGAGATTTAGAGTGGATCTTCTTGCTCTCACAGCATAAACACGTACTTTACTACTGGCTCGGTGCTGGCTCTGCCACTTGCTCAGTTATTACCTTTACCGGCCCGGCAGAGTCATTAAGTAAGTACTTATCTAACCACTGTTCTTGCTCCCACAATACATGCAGTAAACTTTTACGAGCACGATAGCCATGTGCTTCATGGGGTAGCATAACTAAGCGCACTTCTTTA
>NZ_JACJDO010000105.1:0-680 GCF_014163535.1 Pseudoalteromonas sp. SR45-4 | reverse complement strand
TCCTTCAGACCCCACCGTTGGCCAGTGACGCCCTTGCCATTCAGATTATCTTCCCCTTAGTCAGGGTGATAAGGCATCTTTCAGCCTATCGGGTTTGCCAGCTTCGCTGGGCAAACAAAAAACCCGTTACATTGCTGTAACGGGTTTCTTTAATTTAAATCCTGGCAATGTCCTACTTTCACATAGCAAATGCTACACTATCATCGGCGCTGTTTCGTTTCACTACTGAGTTCGGCATGGGGTCAGGTGGGTCCAAAACGCTATTGTTACCAAGAAAATTCGTTTCAATTTTCTTATTTTTATAATTTATTCAATTTAAAGTCTCTCGACTAAATTTGGAGCCTGGCAATGTCCTACTTTCACATAGCAAATGCTACACTATCATCGGCGCTGTTTCGTTTCACTACTGAGTTCGGCATGGAGTCAGGTGGGTCCAAAACGCTATTGTTACCAAGCAAATATGGTGCAAAGAATTAATGACAAGCACGTAGTGCTACCATTTTCTTTGCGCAAGGTGCCTCAACCTTAACGCTACGCGCTAAGAGTCACCTCTAAAATTTGGAAAATATCTGATAATATTTTTTAAGTCTTTGCGTAAATATCTACTTTAGTCATATTAACTTCTTGCTTGAACTGTCACATAAAACGCGTTTGGCGTTGTATGGTTAAGCCTCACGGGT
>NZ_JACJDO010000104.1:0-692 GCF_014163535.1 Pseudoalteromonas sp. SR45-4 | reverse complement strand
GTTCAAGCGAGACAACGCTTAGGTGAAGATGCTGTCGAGCAGGTCTTCAAGATGATGGCGTCACGGCATTATAATCATGCCCACTTCGATACATTTTGTGGCTTAAATCTATTAGCTGTTGATGGGGTTGTCTTTCGTACACATGATACGCCAGAGAATAAAGACGTATTTGGGTGTGGCTCAACCCAGTATGGTGAAAATACCTATCCTCAAATTCGGATGGTATGCCACATGGAGCTAACGAGTCATCAACTCATTAATTGTGCTTTTAACGGGCAGCATCAAGGGGAAATGACACTCGCTGAAGAGCTCATTGAAGGCACACCGGATAATTCATTAACCTTATTTGATCGCGGTTATTATTCTTTAGGGCTTTTGCATCGTTGGCATCAAGCAGGGACTGAAAGACACTGGATGATACCTGTCAGAAAAGGCTTAACGGTTGATACCATAAAGAAAATGAGTAAAAATGACCAGTTAGTGCGTCTTAAAACATCGCCCCAAGCGCGAAAAAAGTTTACTGACTTGCCAGAGTTTATAGAAGCTAGGCTGCTTACTTACACGCATAATAATAAGCAGTATCAGATTCTTACATCAATGCTTGATGTAATGCGTTACCCATCAAAAGAAATAGCTGATTTGTACATGCATCGCTGGGAAATAGAAATAGGATATCGAGAAATAAAACAAAC
>NZ_JACJDO010000103.1:0-710 GCF_014163535.1 Pseudoalteromonas sp. SR45-4 | reverse complement strand
CAAGTTGGCGTTCCTTACATCATCGTGTTCATGAACAAATGTGACATGGTTGATGACGAAGAGCTACTTGAGCTAGTAGAAATGGAAGTTCGTGAACTTCTTTCAGAATACGATTTCCCAGGTGATGACTTACCACTAATTCAAGGTTCAGCACTTAAAGCGCTTGAAGGCGAGAAAGAGTGGGAAGATAAGATTGTTGAGCTTGCAAACGCACTTGATTCTTACATTCCAGAGCCAGAGCGTGACATCGATAAAGCATTCATCATGCCTATCGAAGACGTTTTCTCAATCCAAGGCCGTGGTACTGTTGTAACTGGTCGTGTTGAAGCTGGTATTATCCGCATCAACGACGAGATTGAAATTGTTGGTATCCGTGATACAACTAAGTCAATCTGTACTGGTGTTGAAATGTTCCGTAAACTGCTTGACGAAGGTCGTGCTGGTGAGAACATTGGTGCACTTTTACGTGGTACTAAGCGTGAAGACGTTGAACGTGGTCAAGTACTAGCTAAGCCTGGTTCAATCAAGCCACACACTACTTTTGAATCAGAAGTATACGTACTTTCAAAAGATGAAGGTGGTCGTCATACTCCATTCTTCAAAGGTTACCGTCCACAGTTCTACTTCCGTACAACTGACGTAACTGGTGACGTACAGTTACCAGAAGGCGTAGAAATGGTAATGCCTGGTGATAACGTTAAGATGACAGT
>NZ_JACJDO010000102.1:0-741 GCF_014163535.1 Pseudoalteromonas sp. SR45-4 | reverse complement strand
TATGAGATTTTATGCTTTGGAAAGCGCTGCAAACGGCCTTTCGAGATTGCGTTCTTTAACGCTGTTTCTAAGTCGCGAGCAACTTGCTGAGCTGCTGCCGAGTCAAAAGACTTAATCCACGTAAACTCTTCAAAAGGCTTTATTTCCTTAAGAAGCGAGGCCATATCATTGTAGAACAAGAATGTTTTATCGAACTCATATCGACGCATATTTTCAGACAGTAATAAGTTCCAAATACCACGCGCAGTCGCGCCAAACTCTATGAGTTTAGCTTCTTGTTCTGGTGTAGGATTCAGTCTGTAATTGTATCTAAGCGTCTTTTTCATACACTGTATAGACTACTGTATATGAAAGGGTTGTCAAGATAGAATATGAAACTAAATCACACTGCAAATATCTAATAGCGTTACATTTAATCTTAGTTGTGAAATATAGAAGGCAATTGCTACAAGGTAACTTAGGTGAATTTGTAAAACAAAAAATTTCTGAAATTGCAGAGCGCTCAGAATTTAATATTGAAGAGATCGAGGTAGACAAAGATCATATACACATATTGCTTACGATTTCCCCGACCATTTGTGTTGCGAGTTATGTTCGTAGAATTAAACAATCAACGACACAAAGCCTATGGTCGAGATTTAAGTGGTTGAAAAAGCAATTCTGGATTGAGAAAACCTTTTGGTCTGACGGGTATTTTGTTTGCTCAGTTGGAAATGCTTCTGCTGATACAATTCGAAAATA
>NZ_JACJDO010000101.1:0-758 GCF_014163535.1 Pseudoalteromonas sp. SR45-4 | reverse complement strand
GTTCAAGCGAGACAACGCTTAGGTGAAGATGCTGTCGAGCAGGTCTTCAAGATGATGGCGTCACGGCATTATAATCATGCCCACTTCGATACATTTTGTGGCTTAAATCTATTAGCTGTTGATGGCGTTGTTTTTCGTACACATGATACGCCAGAGAATAAAGACGTATTTGGGTGTGGCTCAACCCAGTATGGTGAAAATACCTATCCGCAAATTCGGATGGTATGCCACATGGAGCTAACGAGCCATCAACTCATTAATTGTACTTTTAACGGGCAACATCAAGGAGAAATGACACTCGCTGAAGAGCTCATTGAAGGTACACCGGATAACTCATTAACCTTATTTGATCGCGGTTATTATTCATTAGGGCTTTTGCATCGTTGGCACCAAGCAGGGACTGAAAGGCACTGGATGATACCTGTCAGAAAAGGCTTAACGGTTGATACCATAAAGAAAATGAGTAAAAATGACCAGTTAGTGCGTCTTAAAACATCGCCACAAGCGCGAAAAAAGTTTACTGACTTGCCAGAGTTTATAGAAGCTCGGCTGCTTACTTACACGCATAATAATAAGCAGTATCAGATTCTTACATCAATGCTTGATGTAATGCGTTACCCATCAAAAGAAATCGCTGATTTGTACATGCATCGCTGGGAAATAGAAATAGGATATCGAGAAATAAAACAAACAATGTTGCACTCAAACTATATCCTACGCTCAAAAAGGCCGGATATGATAAGGCAAGAATTGTGGGG
>NZ_JACJDO010000100.1:0-759 GCF_014163535.1 Pseudoalteromonas sp. SR45-4 | reverse complement strand
ATCAGTTTCATCAAGGTGAAAACTCAACATTTATACATAGATGACCGACTTTAAACGGCCTAGAGCGTAAAGCGCCTGTTTTTTATGCGTAAGAGCGAGTGTGTTGGTGTAAAGTACAGTGTTTTACACCGGTGATTATTATAGCTCGTTAGTTAACGATTTTAGGCTCAAAAATATATATTTGCGTAAAAGCACCAATGCCACCCATGTAAAATATCAATGTTTGTACATAGATGACCGCTTTTAATAGCCCAATGAAATTGGAGAGGTTTATAACGCAAAATCGTCAATATTTATGCATAAGCGTCAGTGTTTATACGTTAGCGCACCCACTTTATTCATGTAAAAATGCCTGTAATCTGCATAGATGACCATTTAAACTCGACATCGTCTCTTTTTTGGGTAAAAGAAAGCATATCTGCGTGAATTACCAGTGTCACACGTGCAAAAATACCAGTGCTCATACATAGCTGACCTCTCGTTGATTGGCCCTTTTTAGGATAAGAAAACATATTTGGGTAAAGCGCTGCGTTTCTGCATAAAAGTGTTAGTAAATGCCTACTTTATAGAATGCATAGCGAGATAACCCGGTACTCTTTAGCCTATTAAGCGACAATTATCTTAGACGGCCGGCTATGAGATTTTATGCTTTGGAAAGCGCTGCAAACGGCCTTTCGAGATTGCGTTCTTTAACGCTGTTTCTAAGTCGCGAGCAACTTGCTGAGCTGCTGCCGAGTCAAAAGACTTAATCCACGTAAA